>DASXRA010000235.1:0-9136 GCA_036506855.1 Jatrophihabitantaceae bacterium | reverse complement strand
GGTGCGCTCCCTGCTCGGCAGCGGCACGCGGACCGCCCACCGGCGCGCGCCTCGGCCGCCGCGGGCCCGATACGGCCGCTACTCCGGGCTGACCGCTCCGGGCCGGGCGCGGTCGATGCCACCCGCCATGGCCGGCCGCTGGTCGAGGCTGCCGACGAGGGAACCCGATCCGACCCGCAGGACCCTGGCGATCGCCGAGGCACTGCTCGATCGGCACGGAGTCGTCACCCGCGGCGCCGTCACGGCCGAGCGCGTCCCCGGCGGGTTCGCTGCGGTGTATCCGGTGCTCAAGGCTGCCGAGGAGGCCGGACGCGCCCGGCGCGGTTATTTCGTCGACGGCCTGGGCGCGGCGCAGTTCGCGCTCCCGGGCGCGGTCGACCGGCTGCGCTCGCACGCGCGCGAACCCGACGCTGCTCCGGCACTCGTGCTGGCCGCCACCGATCCGGCCAATCCCTACGGTGCGGCCCTGCCGTGGCCCGAGCGGCCGGCCGGCGACGACGGCAAGCGCGGCCACCAGGCAGCCCGCAAGGCCGGGGCGCTCACCGTCCTGGTCAGCGGCAGGTGCGTGCTCTACGTCGAGCGCGGCGGACGCACGTTGCTGTCGTTCGCCGAGGACGCCGACCTGCTGCAACCGGCCGCCGACGCGCTGGCTCTCGCGGTACGCGACGGTGCGTTGGGCAAGCTCTCCGTCGAGCGCGCCGACGGCGCACCCGTCGTCACGTCGCCACTCGGCGAGGCGCTCGAGGCGGCCGGCTTCCGCCCGACCCCGCGCGGGCTGCGACTGCGAGGCTGATCCAGGCTTGCCTGAAGGCGACACGGTCTGGCTCACCGCGCGGCGACTGCATGACGCGCTCGCCGGCCGTGTCGTCACGACGTTCGACCTGCGCGTGCCCGACCTCGCGACGAGCGACCTGACCGGCGACGCGGTGCGCGAGGTCGTGGCGCGCGGCAAGCACATCCTGATGCGCTTCGCCGGCGGGTTAACTCTGCACAGCCACCTGCGCATGGACGGTTCGTGGTACCTGGTGGCCGCCGGCCGGCGTCCGCACCGTCACCCCGAGCACATGGTTCGCGCGCGGATCGGGAATGCCGCCTGGCTCGCGACGGGCTACCGCGTCCATGACCTGCGGATCGTCGCGACGGCGGACGAGCACGAACTCGTCGGGCACCTCGGCCCGGACCTGCTCGGCGCCGACTGGGACGTCGACGAGGTGCTGCGCCGGCTCAACGCGCAGCCGGACACCCCGGTCGGCGAGGCGCTGCTCGATCAGCGCAACCTGGCCGGCATCGGCAACCTCTACAAGTCCGAGACGCTGTTCGTCGAGCGGGTCAATCCGTGGACGCGCATCGCGGACGTCGCCGACCTGCGCCAACTCGTCACAACCGCACAGCGGCTGATCCGCGCCAATCGCGACCACCCGGAACAGACCACAACCGGAATCCCGCAACGCGGCCATCAGCATTGGGTCTACCTGCGAGGTGGTGCTGCCTGCCGGCGTTGCGGGACGCAGATCCGGCGCATCGACCAGGGCGAGCCCCCGCGCCAGCGCAGCACCTACTGGTGCCCGGCCTGCCAGCCTGACGCCTAGCGCGCCTCGGCGGCCAGCCGAACGCCGAGGCCGATCAGCACGGTCCCGGTGAAGCGCTCCATCATCCGGTGCAGGCGAGGCTTCAGCAGCGCGCCGGCCCGATCGACCAGCCAGCTCAGCGACGAGTACCAGACCAGGTCGAAGGCGACGATCACCCCGGCCATGGTCAGCGCCGCAGGAAGCACCGCGGCATGCGGCGACAGGAACTGCGGGAAGAGCGCGACGAAGAACGCGGCGAGCTTGGGATTCGCGATGCTGGTGACCAGGCCGAGCCGCCAGCCTCGCGCACCGCCCGAGCGCGCCGCGCCATCAACGGCCGGCTCCACCTCGGCGGCACGACGCCGCAGCAGCGAGCGGATGCCGAGCACGATCAGGAACGCGGCGCCGACCCCGCGCAGCACGTCGAACGCGACCTCGGACGCAAGGATCAGCGAGGACACGCCCAGTGCCGAGAGCAAACCCCAGAACACCACGCCACAGCTGTTCCCAAGCACCGCGTGAATTGCGGTCCGGCGGCCGTCGCGGGCAGCGGTGCGGATGATCATCGCCGTGCCGGGACCGGGCGTGATCGTCACAAGCAGCGCGATGATCAGGAACTCCGGTATCGAGCGCAAGAAGGCCTACCCCTGCCCTGGTGCCTTGGTGGCGTCGTCCGGGATCGGCGACGCGCTCGGTGGCGCGTCCGGCTGCGCGTCGATCGCCGGAGCGGACGCGCTGCCACCCTCGACCGCGGCGGTTTCGGCATTGAGCGCCGCCCGGATCTCTTCGAGGCGCTTGGATCCCTTGAGATCGACCGTAGCCCGTTGCACCTCGATCGTGCGTCCGGCAACGGAGTCCGACGCCAGGTCGGCCTGCCCGAGCGCGGTGGCGTAGCGCTGCTCGATCTTGTCGCGCACCTCTTCGAGGGACGGCACGTTGGTGGGCGCCGCCATCTCGCTCATCTGCTGCAGCGACTTCGACACCGACTCCTGCATCTTGGCCTGCTCGAGCTGGGTGAGCAGCTTCGTGCGCTCGGCAAGCTTCTGCTCGAGCATCATCTCGTCATTCTTGACAGCCGCCCGCGCCTGCTCCGCCGCCTGTAGCGACTGGTCGTGCAGCGTCTTGAGATCCTGCACGTCCTGCTCCGCTTGCACGAGCCGGTTCGCCAGTGCCTGCGCCGTCTTCTCGAAGTCGGCAGCCTTCGTCGCGTCGCCGCTGCTGCGGGCGGTGTCCGCGAGGACGAGCGCCTCGCGGGCCTGCGCCTGCAGCGTCTCGACCTCGCCGAGGCGGCGATCGAGCTTCATCTCGAGCTGGCGCTGGTTGCCGATCACGCTGGCCGCCTGACGCGTGAGTGCCTGGTGCTGGAGCTGTGCCTCTTGGATCGCCTGCTGGATCTGAATCTTGGGATCGGCCCGCTCGTCGACTTTTGCGCCGAACCAGGCCGAGAAGTATTTCCACGCCCGCACGAACGGATTGGGCTTGGCCATGCGCGCCGCCTTTCGAGTACTACGCACTGATTCGATCAGCACATCATGCGCCTTCATCGTGTCGACGCGCGGGCGCCTGGGCAAGTTCCGGGCGAAGGCGGCCGCGATCAGGCCGAGGCGGCCTGCTCCGCGGCTCGGCGCGCTGGCAGGCCGGTGAGCAGGATGTCGACGTCGGCTGCGACAGCCGCACTAGAGGCGGGCGTCATGACGTGCGACGCCAGCCAGCGCAGCACTATGTCGGTACCTTCGCGATCGGCTCGGCCGAGGACCGCCGTGACGGCCTCGCGCGCCTTGCGCCACCCCTCGGCGGACGCGTCGACCCGGGCGAGTGCGGCGAGTGTCGCCGGTTCCAGGCGCGCGAGCGCGCGCAACATCGGATTCTCCGAGAGCGACGACGCGGCCTGGCTCAGCGCATCGGCGACGGGACGATCAGCAAGGCCCTCGATCAGCTCGTTCACCTCGTCGGCGAGCAAGGCTGAGAGCACGGCCTCGCGGGTGCGGAAGTGGTTGTACAAGGTCGCCTTCGCCACACCGGCGCCGGTGGCAACCTGCGCCATGGTGATCTTCGTGCCGTTGACCTCGACGGCTCGGCGGGCGCCTTCGAGCAGCGCGGCCCGCGTGCGGTTCATCGCGTTGCCCGCTCGTGACCGCGTCCCAGCTGCGCGCACCGGGGCCGCCGACGCCATCTGCGGCGAGGGAGCGGTCGGGCGAAACAGCGTGTCGAACAGCGGATCCGACGAGCCCATGGCCCGGACGGTACCGCGCCTGACTCAGCGCGCACCGGTGGCGCGCTGAACCGAGGCGAAGCTAGGCGGCCACCGGGCCGAGCGCGCGGGCCTGCGGTCCACGAGACTCGCCGGGTGCCGGATGCATCCGCGCGTGCTCGCCGACGGCGACGCTGCCGATCCGGACGGAGACCTTCTCCTCGCGGCGCAAGGTGTCGGTCACCTCTCTGAACAACTCGGACAGTTCGACGTCGAGCGCACCGCAGATCGCGGCGAGCAGCTCGGACGACGGTTCCTTCTGACCACGCTCGACCTCGGACAGGTAGCCCAGGCTCACCCGGGCACTCGAGGACACCTCACGAAGCGTGCGGCGCTGGCGAAGCCGCATGCCACGCAGGGTCTCGCCAACCACTTGTCGGAGCACTGCCATGGTGCGAGACCCCCTTCACGAATCCGTCCGGCGTGATGTTCGCCGGATGCAAATCACCGTACCTGGCGCGACTGACAGCAACCCGTCTAGCCGCGGTTCTCCGCTCATAGCGAACGTAACGATGTAATCGCGCTCGCGCATTCCCTTTTCAGGACGTCGAGCGCGGCGTCGACCGCAGCAGCTCGGATTGCGGCACGGCCACCGGTGAACGCCCGCTCGGCGACGGTCTGGTCGTCGGGCCCCGCGATCGCGAGGAATACGGTGCCGACCGGCTTGCCGTCCTGCGGATCAGGGCCCGCCACGCCGGTGACGCCCAGCCCATATGTCGCGTCGAGCCGTGTTCGAACCCCGCGGGCGAGCGCGAGCACGACATCGGGGTCGACCGCTCCGCGTTCGGCGAGCAGGTCGGCCGGAACGCCGGCGAGCGTTGCCTTCAGGTCCGTGGCGTACACGACCAGCCCGCCGCGAACGGTCACACTCGCGCCCGCGGTCGCGGTCAGCGCCGCCGTCAGCAGCCCGCCGGTCAGCGACTCGGCGACTGCCACGGTCGCCCCGAGCTCGAGCAGGTCGGCGTGCAGCCCGGCGAGCTCGGTCGCGTAGTCGGTCGCCGGAAACGTCATGCCGTCGCCCGCGCCGCGCGCCGCAGCCGGACCGCCCGAGCCACGTAGTCGCCGCCGGTGATGAGCGCCAGCGCGATCGCCACGCCGAGGACGACGACCGCAACCTCGTGCAGCCAACCCGACAACGGCAGCACATACAGCCCGATCGCGACGCCCTGCAGCAGGGTCTTGACCTTCCCGCCTCGGCTCGCGGGGATCACGCCGTGCCGGATGACCCAGAACCGGAGCAAAGTCACGCCGACCTCGCGGACGAGCATCACCACGGTCACCCACCAGGCCAGGTCGTCCAGCACGGAAAGCCCGACGAGCGCCGTGCCGATCAGGGCCTTGTCAGCGATCGGGTCGGCCAGCTTGCCGAACTCGGTCACCAGGCCGCGCTTGCGAGCCAGCTCGCCGTCGAGCCGGTCGGTGAAGGACGCGACCGCGAAGACGCCCCATGCGCCGATGCGCCAACCCGTCTGGTGACCGTCGCCGTGGAACAGCACGACGGCGAACACGGGGACGAGCAGCAGCCGCAACACGGTGATCGCGTTGGCGATGTTCCACGCCGATGCCTCGCTGGGCACCTCGGCGATCGGGTCGGTCGGAGCGGGCTGGGCCGTCACGCCGCCGGCACCGCCACCTGGGCGATGAGGTCGGCACCGACCGAGCCGGTCACGACGGCCGGCACGATCTCGCCGCGACGCAGACCGGCGACGTCGCCGGTCAGATCGGTGATCCCGTCGACGTCGGGACCTTGGTGTGCCGCGCGCCCGACGGCCTCGCCCACCTGCTCGACCAGGACGTCCGCCCGCTCGCCGATCCGGTCCTCGGCGCGCTGTGCGACCAGCTCGTCGGCCAGCGCGCTGATGCGCTCGACCCGCTCGGCAATCAGCTCCGGATCGGACTTGCCGTCGAACCGGGCCGCGTCGGTGCCCTCCTCGTCGGAGTACCCGAACACGCCGATCGCGTCCAGGCGGGCGGCCGTCAGGAACCGCTCGAGCTCGTCGACGTCGGCCTCGGTCTCGCCCGGGAAGCCGACGATGACGTTGCTCCGGGCGCCGGCCGCCGGCGTGTACTGCCGGGCCCGTTCGAGCAGGTCGAGAAACGCCTCTGTCGAACCGAACCGCTTCATCCGGCGTAGCACGGTGGCGCTCGCGTGCTGGAAGGACAGGTCGAAGTACGGCGCGACGCCCGGCGTCGACGCGATGACCTCGATCAGCGACGGCCGCAGCTCGGCAGGTTGCAGGTAGGACACCCGCACCCGGTCGACGCCGTCGATCGCACTGAGCCTGGGCAGCAACGACTCGAGCGCGTGCAGATCGGCCAGATCCTTGCCGTAGGACGTCGAGTTCTCGCTGACCAGCACGAGCTCGCGCGCCCCCGTCGCGGCGAGCCAGCGCGCCTCGTCGAGCACCTCGCCAGGCGGCCGCGAGACGAACGAGCCGCGGAAGGACGGGATGGCGCAGAACGAACACCGCCGGTCGCATCCGGACGCCAGCTTGAGGTAGGCGACGGGAGCGTCGTCCAGACGGACGCGGCCGACCGGCAACCACGCGTGGCCCGGCACGGCGACCTCGGCGGCGGCAGCCGGACGATGCGCGGGCGCCAGCGGCAACAGCTCGCGCCGGTCGCGCGGAGCGTGTGGCCGGACCGCGCGCCCAGCGGCGACGTCGTCGAGGCGAGCGGCTATGTCGGCGTAGGAATCGAAGCCGAGCACCGCCTCGGCCTCGGGCAGCGAGCTCGCGAGCTCCTCGCCGTAACGCTCGGCGAGGCAGCCGACGGCGACGACTCGCTTGCCCGTGTCGGCCGCGGCGAGCACCGTGTCGATCGAGTCCTTCTTCGCGGCGTCGATGAAGCCACACGTGTTGACGATGACGACCCCGGCGCTGTCGGGATCGGCCGAGACTGTCCAGCCCCCGGCGCCGAGGCGTGCGGCCAGTTCCTCGGAGTCGACCTCGTTGCGCGCGCACCCGAGGGTGACGAGCGCGACGGCACGCTCAGCAGCCTGCGACACGTTCGCAGGGTACCCGCGGGTGGCGCGGATCGCGGACGACAGCCGCCGCATCACGCCCGGCCACTCGGTAGCGTTTGACCGTGACGCTGACCGTCCGCCGCGCGCGAACCCCCGACGTCCCGGCGATCAAGGCGCTCGTCGACAGGTACGCCGGATCCGGTCGCAAGCTGCTCGCCAAGGAGCTCGTGACGCTCTACGAGGACGTCCAGGACTTCCAGGTTGCTGAGCAGGGTGGCGTGCTCGTCGGATGCGGCGCGCTGCACGTCCTGTGGGCAGACCTCGGCGAGATCCGCACGCTCGCGGTCCATCCGGAACATCGTGGCCACGGGATCGGCGACCGGCTGCTCGGCGCGCTCGTCGGCACGGCGCGCGAGCTGGGACTGTCGCGGCTGTTCGCGCTGACGTTCCACACCGACTTCTTCGCCCGGCACGGGTTCGCCGAGATCGACGGCGCCCCGGTCGACGCCGACACCTACGACGCACTTCGCCGCTCCTACGACGCCGGGATCGCGGAGTTCCTCGGCCTCGAATACGTCAAACCGAACACGCTCGGCAACACCCGCATGCTGCTGCATCTATAAGTCGGCTGAGCGGCTGATCCATCACGGGTTCTGTGGGTTTCTGGCGATTCCCGCGCGCCTCACGTGTCGCCCTTGCCTCACCCGTTACTTTCCCGCTCGGAGGTGATTTGACGATGAGCGCAGTGCAGCGGACGGGCGCGCCCGGCGTCCTGCGTTGGCGGGGTGCTGTCGTAGAACCTGGCAGCGAGCGACTCGGCCGACACCGTGTTGGCACGCGCGCCCGCCTCACCTGGCACACGATGTTCTACTCGGGACGCCACCGCATGTAGGTGGCTCGAGACCGCGATCGGCTAGCGCTGGCTGTTGCTGGGCGTGAGCCGATTTGTGTGCGGCTAGAACGGCGCGTCGGCGTCCTCGTCTGCCTCGACGAGATCGTCGGCGCTGCCACCGTTTCGCAGCGTGTACAGCAGGCCCGCCATCTCGTCGGGCTTGACCAGCACGTCGCGCGCCTTCGATCCCTCGGACGGGCCGACGATGCCGCGGGACTCCATCAGATCCATCAGCCGGCCGGCCTTGGCGAATCCGACCCGCAGCTTGCGCTGCAGCATCGACGTGGAGCCGAACTGCGTGGACACGACGAGCTCGACCGCCGACATGAACAGGTCGAGATCATCGCCGATGTCGTCGTCGATCTGCTTGCGCTCGGCCTGCGGCGCCGTGACGTCGTCGCGGTACACCGGCTGCAGTTGTTCCTTGCAGTGGTTGACGATCCGGTGGATCTCGGGGTCGGTGACGTACGCACCCTGGATGCGCGCCGGCTTCGACGCGCCCATCGGCAGGAACAGCCCGTCGCCCTTGCCGAGCAGCTTCTCCGCGCCGGGCTGGTCGAGGATGACTCGCGAGTCGGCGAGCGACGAGGTCTTGAACGCCAGCCGCGACGGCACGTTGGCCTTGATCAGCCCGGTGACGACGTCGACCGACGGGCGCTGCGTCGCGACGATCAGGTGGATGCCGGCCGCGCGGGCGAGCTGGGTGATGCGCACGACCGAGTCCTCGACGTCACGCGGCGCGACCATCATCAGGTCGGCGAGCTCGTCGCAGAGGACGAGCAGGTACGGGTACGTCGTGTACACGCGCTCCGAGCCGGGCGGCGCGACCAGCTCACCGCTTCGTACCTTGCGGTTGAAGTCGTCGATGTGCCGCACGCCCGAGGCCTCCATGTCCTCGTAGCGCAGGTCCATCTCGCGCACTACCCAGGTCAGCGCATCGGCCGCCTTCTTCGGGCTTGTGATGACCGGCGTGACGAGGTGCGGGATGCCCTGGTAGGCGGCGAACTCGACGCGCTTCGGGTCGATCAGCACGAGCCGCACCTGGTCGGGCGTGGCGCGCGTCAGGATCGACAGGATCATCGAGTTGATGCAGCTCGACTTGCCCGCTCCGGTGGCGCCCGAGACGAGCAGGTGCGGCATCTTCGCCAGGTTGGCGACGACGAAGCCACCCTCGACGTCCTTGCCGAGAGCGACGAGCAGCGGGTGGTGGTCGCGCTGGGCAACCGGCGAGCGCAGGACGTCGCCGAGCATGACGATCTCGGGGTCGGCGTTCGGGATCTCGACCCCGACCGCGCTCTTGCCCGGAATGGGGCTGATGATCCGCACGTCGGCGCTCTTCACGGCGTAGGCGATGTTGCGGGTCAGCTGGGTGATGCGCTCGACCTTGACGCCGGGTCCGAGCTCGACCTCGTAACGCGTGACGGTAGGTCCGCGGCTGAATCCGGTCACCGCGCAGTCGA
>DASXRA010000234.1:0-2364 GCA_036506855.1 Jatrophihabitantaceae bacterium | reverse complement strand
CGTCGTCCGCGAGATGCGCATCGTCCGGCTCGGCGAGGGCGTCGACCGCACCGGCCGCCTGGCCGCGACCGCGATCGAGCGCACCCGAGTCGCGCTCGCCGACTACGCGGACGCGATCGACCGGCACGGCGCAACGTCAGTGCGGATGGTCGCCACCAGCGCGAGCCGGGACGCCGCCAACCGCGACGACTTCGCCACGATGGTCCGCGGCGTGTTGGGCGTCGGCCCCGAGGTGATCACCGGCGCAGAGGAGGCCGCGCTGTCATTCGCCGGCGCTGTGGTCGGACTTAGCGCGCCAGAGTTCCCGGTGCTCGTTGCCGACATCGGCGGCGGGTCGACCGAGCTGGTCCTCGGGTCGTCCGCCGACGGCGCGCTGCGATCACACAGCATGGACGTCGGCTGCGTACGGATGACCGAGCGGCACCTGCGCGACGATCCGCCCAGTCCCGCGCAGATCGCGGTGACGGAAACGGACGTGCGCGCGGCGATCGCCGAGGCAGCACACGACGTGCCGCTCCGCGAGGCGGCGACGTTCGTCGGGGTCGCGGGCACGGTCACCACGCTGGCGGCGATCGTGCACGGCCTCGCCGCGTACGACGCCGACGTGATCGACGGGCTCACCATGACCGCGGCGCAGGTCGAGGACGTGACGGGCCGGCTGCTCGCGATGGCCCACGCGCAGCGTGCTGCCCTGCCCGTGATGCACCCGGGACGCGTCGACGTCATCGGCGGTGGCGCGCTGATCCTCCGCGAACTAGTCGAGGCGGTCGGCGTCACCAGTGTGGTGGCCAGCGAGCACGACATCCTCGACGGCATCGCGCTGCGCCTGCTGCGGCCCTGAGGAGTGCCTCTGTCGGGCGTGTCTCCGCCCCGGAAGGTGCCTTTGCTGGTCGCTTGTGCTCTGCCTACAACAATGTAGGCAGAGCACAAGCGTTGAGCAGAGCCCACTGGGAGGCCGAGCGTCGCGCGGTGTCGACGGCGGCGAGGGTCGCCAAGGCGGAACGGTCGCCCGAGCGGAACGGTCGCCCGAGGCCGAACCATCGCCGGGCCGCCCGCTACTTGACCGAACCCGCTGTCAGGCCGCCCACCAGGTAACGCTCGATCACGGCGAACAGGATGACCACCGGCACGATCGCGATGAGCGAGGCGGCCATCAGCTCGTTCCAGTGCTGCGTGTACTGCGTGACGTAGTTGCTGATGCCGACGGTGAGCGGCTTGCGACTGTCGGTCTGGATGAGGATCAGCGCCACCACGTATTCGTTCCAGGCGGCGATGAACGTGAAGATCACCGCCGTGACGAGCCCGGGCAGCGTCAGCGGCAGCATGATGCGCAGCAGCGTGCCCACGCGTCCCGCGCCGTCGAGCTGCGCGGCCTCCTCGACCTCGACCGGGATCGACGAGAAGAAGCCGTGCAGGATCCAGATCGCGAAGGCCAGGTTGAACGCGGCGTCGACGATGATGATCGCCATATAGGTGTCGACGAGATTGGCCTCGAAGAACTCGCGGTAGATGCCGACGACCAGCGAGGTGGGCGCGAACATCTGGGTGATCAGTACGAGGAACAGGAACGCGGTGCGGCCGGGGAAGCGCCGCCGCGCGGTGTGGTAAGCCGCCGGGATCGCCACTACGACGACGATCAGAGTCGCCGACAGGCTGATGATCAGCGATGACTTGAGCCAGTTGCGAAACGCCGGCTGGCCGAGGATGTCGGAGAAGATCGAGAAGTGCCAGCGGCTCGGCCAGTAGTGCGGTGGCGTGCGCTCGATCTCGTCGTTCGGACGCACCGCGTCCAGCAGCATGACCGAGTACGGCGCGAGGAAGAACGCGGCCAGCAGCAGGCCGACGAAGCTCAGCCACAGCCGGCGAACCCGGCGACGGCGGCGGGGACGGGCGGTTGCCGCGGTCATGGAGTCGTCTCCCGCCAGTTCACCGTGCGCAGGTACACCAGGACGGCGACGAAGATGACCGCCAGGTTGAGCAGGCTCATCGCGGCCGCCATGCCGACGCTCTGCTCGGGCAGGACGTTCATCAGCTTGTACGCGTAGGTGACCGACGTGTCGTGCTTCGCGCCGCCCTGGCCGGTGGTCAGCGTGTAGATGATCGGGAACGAGTTGAACACGTAGATCATGTTGAGCACCGCGGCCACCAGCAATGCCGGCCGCAGCAGGGGAAGCGTGATCGTGCGGTACGCCTGCCACGGCCCGGCGCCGTCGATGCGAGCCGCTTCCATGACATCGGTCGGGATCGCGTTGAGGCCGGCGAGGAACACGTACGCGGTGAACGGCAGCGACACGAATATGCCCACCACGATCATCGACGGCAGGATCCACTTGTCGTCGTCGAGGAAGTACGTCGGCTTGTCGC
>DASXRA010000233.1:0-7652 GCA_036506855.1 Jatrophihabitantaceae bacterium | reverse complement strand
TCGCCGACCACACCCCGCCGGGCGTCGACAACCGGATCGAGTGGGAGGGCGAGGGCGTCGCGCCGTGCCTGGTCCCGCTCGGCACGCCGGCCTACCTGGCGCTGACCGATGCGATCAGCCGCGCGTTCGACGGCGCAGCGGTGCTGCCGACGCGCGAAGGCGGCAGCGGCCCCGAGGCCGCGATCCAGCAGGCGCTCGACGTGCCGCTGGTGTTCCTCGGCGTGGGGCTGCCTGACGACCAGATCCACGCGCCGAACGAGAAGGTCAGCCTGCCGATGCTCTATCGGGGAGCGGAGGCCACGGCGCTGCTCTGGGAGAACTTCGCCCGCGTCGGCCGGGCCGCACTCGCCCAGGACGCCATCGAATGAGTCGCGCACGAGGGGCGGGGGCACTCGTCGTCGCGGCGCTGCTCCTTTCCGGATGCACGGCGACCGTGTCCGGCCGCGGCAGGCCACCAGGACCGGCCGGCTCGTCGGACTCGCCTGGCACGAGTGCGCCGCCGTCCGGCAGCGACACGCCGTCCTCGCCCGCGCCCCCGTCGGGACCGTCGTCCTCCGCGCCGCCGCCGGGCGCGCACCTGGCTTGTCCCCACGTCATCGACAAGACGGCGCACCTCGCCTACGACTGCATCACCCACACGATGGCGAAGGATTCCGACACGATCTGGCCGCTCAAGTTCACCAAGCAGGTGGACCTCGACTGGACGATGGACGAGGGCTCCAGCCACGTCGACGTCACCGGCAACGGCAACGTCACCGTGCTCGCCAACGGATTCGCGTCCGCGATGGGTGCGCAGGAGTACGGGCCGAATGCCGGCGTCAAGAAGATCAGCGAGGCCGACATCACGGTCGCCAGCCGGAAGGCCCATCTCGTCGAGAGCCTGCTGACGCTCGATCCCGACTTCCGCGCGCAGCGCCACCTGAAGGTCAAGCAGGAGCGGCTGTGGGTCGTGGTGGTGCATATCGGCTCGGACCAGTTCTCCGCCTGGTACGTGTCGATACCCGACGTGCGCAAGGCGCTGTGGCCCCGGGTTCCCGAATTGATAAAGCGAATCAAGGTCGTCTGAGTCGCCGTCGGCGCGGGCCGTAGGGTGGTCGGGTGCCCCGTGTCGCCACGCTCGCGTCTCACGCGAAGAAGCCGCCCAGCCCGTCCTTCGATCTCACCCACATCACGTTGCCCAACGGCTTGCGTGTCGTGCTCGCTCCGGACCGCTCCGCTCCCGTCGTGGGCATCGCGGTGCTCTACGACGTCGGCTTTCGGTCCGAGCCCGAGGGACGCACCGGATTCGCGCACCTCTTCGAGCACCTCATGTTCCAGGGCTCGGCCAATCTGGAGAAGCTCGAACACTTCCGCTACGTGCAGTCCTCCGGCGGCATGTTCAACGGCAGCACGCACCCGGACTTCACGAACTACTTCGAGGCGCTCCCGTCGAACGCACTGGAGCGGGGTCTGTTCCTCGAAGCCGACCGGATGCTCTCCCCGCGCATCACCGAGGAGAACCTGGCCAACCAGATCGCGGTGGTGAAGGAGGAGATCCGGGTCAACGTGCTCAACCGCCCGTACGGCGGCTTCCCGTGGCTCGAGCTGCCGCCGGTGCTGTTCGACACATTCCCCAACGCGCACAACGGATACGGCGACTTCGTCGACCTCGAGAGCGCCACCGTCGGCGACGCGGCGGACTTCTTCGACCGCTACTACGCGCCGTCCAACGCAGTGCTCGCCGTCGCCGGCGACATCGATCTGCACGAGACGGCAACGCTGATCGAGAAGCATTTCGGGGTGGTCGCCAAGCGCAAGACACCCAAGCGCCCCGACTTCAGCGAACCGCCGCTCACCGGCGAGCGTCGCGGCTCGGCTGTCGACGCGCACGCGCCGATCCCTGCCCTGGCGATCGGCTACCGCGTGCCGGATCCCGTCGGTGACTTCGACGCGCATCTGGCCAACGTGCTGCTCAGCGAACTGCTGTGCGAGGGCGACGCGTCGCGGCTGCAACGCCGCCTGGTGCAGCGCGATCACCTGGTCACCGACGTGTCGGCGTATCTCGGCGGGTTCGGCGATCCGTTCGAAGAGCGCGACCCGAGCGTGCTGACGATCAACGCCCGCTTCCCGAACGCAGGTGCGCTGGATCGCATCGTCGGCGCCGTCGACGACGAGCTCAGTCGCCTCGTCGAGGACGGCCTGGCAGAAGGCGAGCTCGACCGGGTGCGCACGCGGCTGCTCAGCGTCTTGCTGCGCGACATGGACGCCGTCATCTCGCGAACCCTCAACTTCGCCAAGTTCGAGCTGGTGTTCGGACAGGCCGGCCTCATCGAGCAGATCCCGCAACGGCTCGCCGCGGTCACCGAAGCCGACGTGCAGGCCGCCGCCGCGGCGTTGCGTCCCGATCGCCGAGCCGTCGTCGAACTCATCGCGGGCGGTGCGCACTGATGACCGTCCCTGACCTGACCGCTCCGCGCCGCGCCAAGAAGCTCACTACCCTGGATCGCACCCTGGACTCCGGGCTGCGCGTACTCGTCGTGCGCAAGCCGGGCGTGCCTCTCGTCGAGGTGCGCCTGCGGGTCCCGTTCCTGTCCGGACGGGCCGCGCAACCGTCCCGGGCGGCGCTGCTGGCCGATTCGGCGCTCACCGGCACTGACCGATATAACCGCGCCGGCCTCGCGGCGGCCGTGCAGAGCCTCGGCGGCGATCTCAGCGTCGGCGTCGACGCCGACCGCCTGCTGCTGTCGGGCAATGCGCTCGCCACCAGCCTTCGCGGGCTCCTCGACGTCATGGCCGACGTGCTCGTCGGGGCCACCTACCCGTCCGACGAGGTCGTCGCCGAACGCGACCGCCTGGTCGAGCGGCTGACCATGGCACGCTCGCGTGCGAGCGTGGTCGCCGGCGAGGCCATCGCCAAGCGCATGTGGGGCGATCATCCCTACGCTCACGACCTGCCCGAGGTCGACGACGTCGCGAGCGCGACGGCGGCTCAGGTCCGCCGGCTGCACACCGAGCGCGTCCGGCCGGACGGTGCCGTGCTCGTCGTAGTGGGCGACGTGTCGCCGGCGCGCACGCTCGACCAGGTGGCCACCGCGCTGGACAGCTGGAGCGGGGCGCCGACCGGCTCCCGCGTGCCCGCGTTGCCTGACATCACGACCGGCCCGCTCGAGCTGGTCGACCGCGCCGACTCGGTGCAGTCCTCGCTGCGGCTGGGCGCGTCCGCCCTGGCGCGCCATGACGACGGCTACCCGGCACTGCAACTCGCGAACCTGATCTTCGGCGGCTACTTCTCCTCGCGTTGGACCGAGAACATCCGCGAGGACAAGGGTTACACGTACGGCCCGCACAGCGGGATCGACCACCACTCGCTGGGCTCGGCGCTGCACCTGCAGGCCGAGGTGGCCACCGAGGTCACCGCACCGGCGCTGCTCGAGACCCTCTACGAACTTGGCAGGCTCGCGCTGTTGCCGCCGACGCCGGAGGAGGTCGAGTCGGTGCGGCAGTACGCGATCGGCACATTGGCGTTGTCGACAGCCACGCAGGCGGGCCTCGCGTCGACGCTCGCCGGGTTGGCCGGCGTCGGCCTCGGACCCGAATGGCTGGCCGAGCATCCACGCCGACTGGCCAAGGCCACCCTGGACGAAGTTGCCGCGGCCGCGGCGGAGTTCTTCGCGCCGTCGCGATTCGTGACCGTCGTCGTCGGTGATGCGTCGACGGTCCGCGGGCCGCTGTCGGCGATCACCTCCGTGGCGTGATGACCGATCCGGTCGGGCCGCCGCGCCTGGCCCGGGCATCCTACGACCGGGCGGCGCTGCATCGTCTCGACTCGGCGTGGATCGCGCAGGCTTGGACGCGCGCGCGGGTGATCGTGATCAGCCCGTCAGCGTCGACACCAGTGCGGCGAGGCGACGGCGTGGTGCGGCTGGCATTTCGCGAACCGTCCACTGTGGACGGTGTGCGGCGCTTCCTCGGCGTTGTCGACGACGTGCCGTACTTCACGGTCACCGTCGACGAGGACGACGACGGCTGGGCGAACCTGCGCGAAGTCGGCGCCGGCGCGGACGACGTGCAGGCAGGCTTGCTGACCAGTGCCGTGGCCCTGGAGCAGTGGCACTCGCGGCATCAGCACTGCCCGCGCTGTGGCGCCGAGACGTTCGAGACCCTCGCCGGCTGGACGCGCACCTGCCGCAAGGACGGCAGCGAGCACTTCCCGCGCACCGATCCCGCGGTGATCATGCTGGTGCGCGACGACGCGGATCGCTGCCTGCTCGGGCGGGGCCATGCCTGGGGCGATCGGCGGTTCTCCACGCTGGCCGGATTCGTCGAGCCAGGGGAGTCGCTCGAGGCGGCCGTCGCCCGCGAGGTGTTCGAGGAGGTCGGCGTCACGATCACCGACGTGCGGTACGTGGCGAGCCAGCCGTGGCCGTTCCCGTCCTCGTTGATGCTCGGCTTCACCGCTCGCCTGGACGGTGACCCGACACTGCACCTGGACCCCAAGGAGATCGCCGAGGCGCACTGGTTCACGCGTGACGAGGTCCGCCAGGCAGCCATGTGGACCGACGGGCCCGAGTCGCCTGACGACGACGCGCGGCTGGCCGGCGTGTCACCGCAGCTGTCGATCTCGCGCTACCTCATCGACGGCTGGCTCGCCGGCCGCTGGTAAGTCCGCTGATCGCGGGATGACGCGGGTCGTCGAGCCGGATAACGATGTCGGCGTGGCCGATCGGGTCGACCTCTGCGTCGTAGGCCTCGAAAGCGGGCAGCGTCCAGGCCCACTCGTCCGGCATCCGGCGCGCCCGGCCGGCGGCGCTCACGGCCAGGTGGATCGTGCGGTCGAACGGCAATCCGGCGCCGAGTAGCAGCTCGCCGCTGAGCAGGAGGATCGCGCCCTGGCCTGCCACGTGCCGAGGTTCGCGAGTGGCTCGATTCGTGACAGGGTCGCGCAGCGACGGCAGGTACTCGCCCGTGCCGTCGGGTCCGAGCGGGTCGAGCACCTCGCGGCGCAGTGCGTCGGCGTCGAGCCAGTCGTGGCCGAACGTGTCGACGTCATGGCGCCCGTGTTCGAGGCGCACCGACGCGTCGCGCCAGAACGTGTCCGCTCGGACGCGCACGACCGCGCGGCCCAGAGCGCGCAACGGCTCGACCAGCGCATCCGCGAGCGCGTGCGGGTTCGCGGAGCGCGGCCCGTCGAGCGCGACGCGCAGGGTGCGGCCAGGCGGGTTCGCGGCGTCCAGGTCGGCGGCCAGCGCGTCCGGCAGGCGGGCCGGGTCGACGGCCGAGTACATGCGCGCCACCGCGCTGACGCTAGTGCGGCGGCGATGTCAGGGCCGATGCGTACCGTCCTTGGCGATGCCTCACCATCGAGAACGGCCGCCACGCGTGGAGCTGCGCGAGTTCGTCCGTGCCGTGTGGTCGCTCGACTCCGCCGGACGGACCACCGAGGCGGTGCTGCCCGACGGCTGCATCGACATCGTCTGGCGCGACGGCTTCGGCCTGGTCTGCGCGGGCCCCGACACGGGTCCGGTGACGGTCCAGCGGCCTGCGGCGGCGACAGTGATCGGCGTCCGGTTCCGGCCCGGAGCCGCCCCGGCCATGCTCGGCGTACCGGCCGACGCGTTGCGCGATCTGCGGACACCGCTCGCCGACCTCTGGGGACCAGCGGCCGACCGGCTCGAGGAACGCATCGCTGCCGCGCCGACGACGCGAGCGCGCCACGAGATCCTGCAAGCCCATCTCGTCAACCGCTTGCCGACGGTCGAGCGTCCTGATCGTGTGGTGACCGGTGCCGTGGCGATGTTGAACGCGAACGGCCTGCGGCACGTCAACGGTCTCGGCGACGCGATCGGGATCAGTGAGCGCCAGCTGCGGCGCCGATTTCACGCGACGGTCGGCTACGGCCCCAAGACGCTGGCTCGGATCCTTCGCCTGCAGCGCATGCTGGCGCTCGCGTCGCGGGGTGAGCTGGCCCGAGTCGGGCTGGCCGGGATCGCGCTCGCGGCCGGTTACGCCGACCAGGCTCACATGACGGCCGAGTGCACGCGGCTCGCCGGCAAGCCGCCGGCCCGACTGATCGCGTCGCGCGCCGCCGCCGTCCGTTTTCTCAAAGAGATGCCGCTGGCCGTCGCCTAGGGTCGGCCGCTATGGACCAGCGAATCAGTCTGATCACCCTCGGTGTCACCGACGTGCCGCGCGCCCGGGCCTTCTACGAGGCGCTCGGCTGGACGGCCGACGCCCAGCCGGACGCCGAGACAGTGTTCTTCCAGGCAGGCGGGATGGTCGTCGGGCTCTGGGTCCGTGCCAAGCTCGCTGCCGACTCTGCCGTGCAGGACGGCGGCGGCTGGGGCGGCATCACGCCCGCCCACAACGTGCGGTCGCGGCAGGAGGTCGACGCGATCATCGAGCAGGCGCGAGCCGCCGGGGCGACGATCGGCCGCGAGCCCGCCGAGACGTTCTACGGCGGCTACGCCGGGGTCTTTCACGACCCGGACGGCCACGCCTGGGAGGTCGCGCACAACCCGTACTGGACGGTCCGCGACGACGGATCCGTCAGCCTCGCGGGCGACTAACGACCCGGCCCGCAGAACCGTCGGAGGGCGCTGGCACGATCGGGACGTGATCGCCGAGGACGCCGAGGCCGTGCTGGCTGGGCTCGACCCAGAACAGCGCGAGGCCGCCACAGCGGTACGCGGGCCGGTCTGCATCCTCGCCGGTGCGGGCACGGGCAAGACCCGGGCCATCACGCACCGGATCGCCTACGCCGTCCGCTCGCAGGCGATACCGCCGACCCAGCTGCTGGCGGTCACGTTCACCGCCCGCGCCGCGAGCGAGCTCCGCAGCCGCCTGCTGCGCCTGGGCGCGGCCGGGGTGCAGGCGCGCACGTTTCACGCCGCGGCGCTGCGCCAGTTGCGCTACTTCGCGCCGCGGGTGTTGGGCGGCGCGATGCCCGAGGTCGTCGACAATCCGATCCGGCTGATCAGCAATGCCGCCGCCCGCGCCCGCTTGCGCACCGACCGCGCCGAGCTGCGCGATCTCGCCAGCGAGATCGACTGGGCCAAGGCGGTGCTCGCCACGCCCGACGATTACCCGAAGCGGGCGGTGGCGGCGGCCCGCCAGCCACCGCTGAGCCCGGCCACCGTTGCTGAGGTCTACGCCGAGTACGAGCAGGCCAAGGGCCGCGCGGGCCAGGTCGACTTCGCCGATCTGCTGCTGATCATGGCGGGCGCGATCGAGCAGTACGGCGACGTCGCCGAGGAGCTGCGCTCGCGGTACCGGCACTTCGTCGTCGACGAGTACCAGGACGTCTCGCCGCTGCAGCAGCGACTGCTCGACGCGTGGCTCGGCGGCCGCGACGACCTGTGCGTCGTGGGCGATCCGAACCAGACCATTTACTCCTTCGCCGGCGCGACGCCGAGCTACCTGCTCGACTTCCGTGCGCGGTATCCCGAGGCCGTCGAGGTGCGCCTGCACCGCGACTACCGGTCGACGCCACAGGTCGTCGAGCTGGCGAACAAGCTGGTCAGTCGCGCCCGCGGGTCGGCCGTGAGGCTGTCCGGCCAGCGCGCCGACGGGGCGCCGCCGACGTTCGCCGAGTACGACGACGAGCCGGCCGAGGCCGCGGACGTGGCCGCCCAGTGCCGGGCCTTGCTGGACGCCGGCACGCCGGCTGCCGAGAT
>DASXRA010000232.1:0-13048 GCA_036506855.1 Jatrophihabitantaceae bacterium | reverse complement strand
TTCGCGCACGGGCAGTGCAGGAAAGCCGTTCTCGACCGGATCGGTGCGCAGCAAGCCGACCGTGTGCGCACCGGCACTGGACGCGACCGGCAGCACATGAGCGTCGAAGAAGCGGATCAGATCCGCCTCGTCACCGCGGTCGGGGATCGCGTACACGCTGACCGCATACATGGGCGGCGGCACGATCCCACCGTCCGGAGCGGCACCGTCCGGCGCCGTCGGGAACCCCGGCCCCGTGCCGGTCGACCTGAGCAGCAGGACGTTGTCGGAGTCGATCATCGTCGCGTTGGCCGCCGTGCTGTGTGCTGCCCAGACGGGGCCGTAGTAGAACCAGCCGAGTGCCTCGGTGTGTGCGGCGTTGTCGCGGAACCCGCGCATCCAGACGAAGCGATCCGGGTTGTCGAGATCGACGAACGTGCCGATCAGGTGCATGCCGAGCGACTCCTGCGACTCGACGAACTCACGCTCGAACAGGGTGATCAGCGCGTCGCGCCGGCCGGGGACGAGCTCGTACTGGCGTAACTCGACGATGCTTGTCATGCGGGTCATCGTGGCGGCACCCACCGACATCGAGGGCCTCAGCCGAGGTCTGCCCACAGGTCATCCGGAAGCGACTCGGTCGCCCACGCGATGTCGGTGCGTGCGTGCGTACCCGTGCGCATGCCGGCCACCACGCTGGCCACCGCAGGGCGGCGTAACGGGAACTGCATCGCCGCGTGCGGGAGCTGCACACCGTGCCGTTCGCACGCCGACGCGAGGGCTCGCGCGCGGGTGAGGACATCCGAGGGCGCCGGGCCGTAGTCGAAGTGCGCGCCGTCCGGGGGCCAGGGACGCGACAGCAGTCCCGAGTTGAACGGGGCAGCGGCCAGTACCGAGACGTCGCGAGCATCGCAGGCGTCGAGCAACGGCCCCGCGCTGCGGTCGGCCAGCGTCCAGCGTCCAGCCACCATCACCACGTCCACATCGGTTTCGGTGACGAAGCGCAGCAGCGGCTGCCAGAAGTTCATGCCCGCGCCGACGGCCCCGATGACGCCCTGCTCGCGCAGCTCGACCAGCGCGGGCACTGCGCGGTGCAGCGCGTCGTCCATGTGGTCCTCGGGATCGTGGATCAGCACGATGTCGATGCGGTCCAGGGCGAGACGGGTCAGGCTCGACTCGATGCTGCGCCGCACGCCGTCCGCGGAGTAGTCGCGTACGCGGATCGACGTGTCTGGCACGGCGAAGCCGCCGGTCGCGAGGTCCGAGCCGGTCGGCGCCGGGTTGTCGACGAGCAGCCGGCCCACCTTCGTCGAGACGGCGTACTCCGCGCGCGGCTTGCCGGCCAGCGCCGCCCCGAGCCGCCGCTCGGAGAGCCCGAGGCCGTAGTGCGGTGCGGTGTCGAAGTAGCGGACACCGCCGTCCCAGGCGGTGTGCACCGCGGCCTGGGCGTCCTCGTCGGACGTGGGCGTGAAGAGGCTTCCGATCGGCGCGCCGCCGAAGCCGAGTTCGGTGACTACGACGGACGTCCGGCCCAGCTTGCGCCGCTCCATCAGGCGGCGTCGATCCGGTACCAGTCCGCGGCGGTGCGGCCGAACACGGCGGCCTGCTCACGAGCGTCCAGGCCGCCGGTCAGCACTTCGGCTGCCGCGATCACGTCGTCGTAGCTGCCGGCGAGCAGGCAGACCGGCCAGTCCGAGCCGAACATCACCCGGTCGGCGCCGAACGCGTCGAGCAGGGTGTGTACGTACGGGCGCAGCTGGTCGACCGTCCATGTCGCGTGGTCGGCCTCGGTGATCAGTCCGGACAGCTTCACCGCGACGTTCGGCAGGGCGGCCAGCGCCCGGATGTCGGAACGCCACGACGCCAGGCCTCCGCCCGACGCGATGGCCGGCTTGCCCGCATGGTCGAGCACGAAGGTCAGCTCCGGCAGTGCGGCGACCGTCTCGACCGCGGCTGGTAGCTGCGGCGGCACGACGAGCAGGTCGTATGCGACGCCGGCGGCAGCCACGGCGGCCAGGCCCCGGCGCACGTCGTCGCGGCACAGCCATCGGGGATCGGGCTCGCCCTGCACCTGGTGCCGGATACCGACGAGGCGGTGGCCGCCGGGCCGCGAGCGCAGTGCGGCCAGCCGGTCGGCGACGTCCGGCGCCATCAGGTCCACCCAGCCGACGACGCCCGCCACGACTGATTCCCGCGCCGCGAGGGCGAGCAGCTCGGGCGTCTCGTCCGCGACGGTGATCGTCTGGACGACGACGGTCGCGTCGACGCCGTGCGCCAGCAGCGACGGGCGGAGCTCGGCGAGGTCGAACGAGCGATGCAGCCCGGGCAGGTCCGCCGTCCAGGGCTGGTCGCGGACGGCGAGATCCCAGACGTGGTGGTGGGCGTCAATCCGCATGGAAGACCTCTTCGGCGGGCGTCCATCGCTCTCCCTCGGCGGCCGTGTCGAGCGGTTGCTGGCACGGGTCCGTCAGCGTCCACCAGCGTTGCGTCTCCGGGTCGGCGGCGATGCGCGAGATGTCGGCCGCGTAGTCGTCGCCGGTGTATTCGAGGTAGCTGAACAGCAGGCCGTCGCGCAGGAAGATCGAGTAGTTGGTGACGTTCGCCGCGCGCAACGTCGCGAGCACGCTCGGCCAGACGGCCGAGTGCAGTGCTCGGTATTCGGCTTCTTTCTCCGGACGCAGCCGGATCACCGACGCGATCCGCTGCATGTCAGCGCCTGAGCCGTAGGCCGGACATGCCGCCGTCGACGGCGATGCACGTTCCGGTGGTCGAGCCCGCGCGGGGCGAGGCGAGGTACGCGATGGCGTCAGCGACCTCGTCGGCGCTCACGAGGCGGCCGTGCGGCTGGCGCGCCTCGAGCGCGGCTCGCTCGGCGGCGGGGTCGGCGGCGGCGCCGAGCAGCCGGGCCACCCACGGCGTGTCAGCCGTGCCGGGGTTGACGGCGTTGACCCGGATCCCGTCGGGCAGCAGGTCGGCCGCCATCGCGCGGGTCAGCGACAGGATGGCGCCCTTGCTCGCCGAGTAGAGCGCTCGGTTGGGCAACCCGGCCGTCGCGGCGATCGAGCAGGTGTTCACGATCGCGGCGTGCTCGGAGCTTCGCAGGGCGGGCAGGGCCGCGCGCGTGACGCGCACCAGGCCGACGACGTTGACGTCCAGGACGCGGTGCCACTCGTCGTCGTCGTTCGCGTCGATCCCGCCCTGAGCGCCGACCCCCGCGTTGTTGACCAGGACGTCCAGGCCGCCGAGCGCGGTGATCGCGGACGCCACCGCGGCGCGCACTGCCGCGTCGTCGGAGATGTCGGCGCGGACGTACGTGAACGGCCCGCTGTCGGCACGATCGAGCACCGCCACCGCCGCGCCCTCGTCGGCCAGTCGCGTCGCGACGGCCAGCCCGATGCCGGACGCGCCGCCCGTCACGAGCGCGCGCAGCCCGTCGAAGGTGGTCATGAGGCTATGCCCTCCCTGGGCCCTGGATAAGCATCGCAGCGAGTACCGCAGCGCAGCGAGGAGCGCAGTGGACGGCCGAGGCGGGGAGCATCGTCAGGCTTGCCCGAACGTCTGCCGCTGGCGGCCGAGGCCGTCGATCTCCAGCTCGACGACGTCGCCCACGCGCAGGTACGGCTTGTCCGGCTGGCCCAGGGCCACGCCCGCCGGCGTCCCGGTGTTGATGACATCGCCCGGCCGCAGCACCATGAACTGGCTCAGGTACCAGACCAGGTGATGCACTCCGAAGATCATCTCCTTGGTGCTGCTGTGCTGGCGCGACTGGCCGTTCACCCACAGCCGCAGGCCGAGCGCCTGCGGGTCGGCCACCTCGTCCGCGGTCAGGATCCACGGGCCGAGCGGGTTGAACGTCTCGCAGTTCTTGCCCTTGTCCCACTGGCCGCCGCGTTCGAGCTGGAACTCGCGCTCGGAGACGTCGTTGCTGATCGCGTAACCCGCGATGCTCGCCGCCGCGTCGTCCGGCGATGTCAGATAGCGTGCTGGCGCGCCGATCACGATGGCGACCTCGATCTCCCAGTCGGTCTTGGACGAGCCGCGCGGAATCAGCACCTCGTCGTCCGGGCCGATGACTGTGTCGGGCGTCTTCAGGAAGACGATCGGCTCGGCCGGGATGGACGCGCCGGTCTCGGCGGCGTGGTCGCGGTAGTTCAGTCCGATGCAGACGATCTTGCCAACCTGCGCGAGCGGCGGGCCGAAGCGCCCGATGTCCGGCACGACAGGCAGCGCGGCAAGGTCGAGCCCGTGCAGCCCGTCGCGCAAGAACGCGCCGGTCACATCCGATGTGACCGGCCGCAGATCGTGCCACGTGCCGTCGCCGTCACTGACGATCGGCAATTCCCGTCCCGGCTCACCGTGCCTGGCCAGCCGCATGCCTACCTCATCCCGCCTTGGCGATGAGCGCTCGCGCGAGGAGCCCCGCCGCCGCGACGCGGCCCGCGCCGAAGGCGCGGAGCGAAGCCGCGGGTCCACCCGAGCGCCAGCGAGTGGTGGAGACGTGGATTCGCGCGGGTGGGATAAGTCACTCGTCCGTCCTTCCGCTCAGGATCCGCTGGCCGATCAGCACGGCGAGGATCACCGCGCCGTTCAGGAAGTCGAACCACTGGTTCGGCACGCCGGCGAATGTCAGCACCTTGAAGATGAGGTTGAGTAGTAGCACGCCGGTGAACGCGCCGAACACGCTGCCCTTGCCGCCGTTGAGGCTGATGCCGCCGATGACCGCCGCGGCGAACACGTCGAAGATGCGGCCCTGGCCCATGTTCGATGTCACGGACGCCAGGTGGCCGGACTCGATGATGCCGGCGAGTGCCGCGATCAGCCCGCCGAGGATCAGCACCAGCCATACGACCCGATCGGTGCGGATGCCGGCCGAGCGGGCGGCGTCGACGTTGCCCCCGATCGCGTACAGCGAGCGTCCCGCCCGGGTGCGGGCGAGGACGGCGATGCCGATGGCGAACGCGACGATCACGACCCAGACCGATGCGGGCAGGCCGAGCCAGCTCACCCGGCCGAGATACGTCTGCGACTCGGGCTTGGGCCAGAAGAAGGTCTGCCCGTGCGAGATGCCGGTGAGCAGCCCACGCAGCGTGATCAGCATGCCCAGCGTCACGATGAACGCGTTGATCTTCAGCGCGACGATCAGGAAGCCGTTGATCGCGCCGATCAGCACGCCGACGGCCAGCGCGATCGGGATCGCCCACACCGGTGAGAGCACGTGCGCGCCATGCTCGATGCCTTTCGGCAGGGTCAGCCACGCGGCGATGCCCGGCGCGAGGCCGACCGTCGACTCGAGCGAGAGATCCATCTTGCCGGTGATCAGGATGAGCGACTCGGCGAGAACCAGCAGCGCGATCCACGACATGTTCGACAGCACGTCGGTGAGCGTCGACCGGGTGAGGAATGAGTGGTCGACGAAGTAGCCGACGATGAGGATCACGATGATCGGCGGGATCAGCGCCAGGTCGCGCAGCCGGGCGATGGCGAGCCGTACGCCACTGGGGCCGGGCGCCACGTCCGGGGGCAACGCGTCGGTCCGCATGGTCACGGTCTCAGTCACGGCTGAGCTCAACCCCTTCCATAGCGGCGACGAGCGTCTCGTCGTCCCACGTGCCACGCACCTCGGCGACCACCTCGCCGCGGAACATCACCACGACCCGATGGCAGTAGCGCAGGTCGTCCAGGTCGTCGGTGACCACCAGGACGCCGGCGCCGCCGGACGCCGACTCGGCGGCGGCGTCCATCAACGTCCGCTTCGACTTCACGTCCACACCGGCAGTGGGGGACATGAGGACGAGCACGCGAGGCTGATCAGCCAGCGCGCGTCCCATCACGACCTTCTGCTGGTTGCCGCCGGAGAGCTCGACCACCTGCTGCGCCGGGTGCCGGGTGACGATGTCGAGTTGCTCGATCGTCCGGCGAGCGAGCCGCGTCTGGCGTCGCTTGCTCAGCAACCCGTGCTGGCCCAGCCGATGCGGCACCGTCATAGTCAGGTTCTCGGCGACGGACAGGCCGGGCACGAGACCCTCGCGGTGCCGGTCCTGCGGGACGAAGCCGATGCCGGCGGCCAGGGCGCGCGGCACGCTGCCCGGGCGCTGCACGACGCCCGCGACGCGGACCTCGCCGTCATCCGGGCGGCGCAGCCCGACGATCACGCTGGCCACCGCGAACTTGCCGCTGCCGCCCGCTCCGGCCAGGCCGACGATCTCGCCCGGGGCGACGTCCAAGGACACGTTGCGGGCGCTGATGCCCACCGTCAGGTCGTCGACGGCCAGGACCGGCTCGGCTCGCGGCGGCGCGGGCGGTCGCGGATCGGACGCCTCGGCGACCTGCTCGCCGGTCATCGCCGCGACGAGCTCGTCGTGCGAGATGCCGGCTGCGCCATTCCAGGCGCCTGGACCTACGGTCGGCGCATCGCCAAAGGCGAGCGGCGCGGTGACGATGTGCCGCGCGTCGCGGTACACGGTGACCCGCTCGCACAGGTCGAAGATCTCCTGCAGATGGTGGCTGATGTAGAGGAACGTCACGCCCTGCGCCCGCAGCGCCCGGATCCGGTCGAACAGCCGGGCGATGGCCGCCGCGTCGAGCCGGGCGGTCGGCTCGTCCAGGATGATGAACCGCGCCCCGAACGACAGCGCGCGGGCGACCTCGACCATCTGACGCTGCTCGACGGTCAGGTCGCGAGCGGGACGGCGCACGTCGACGTCGAGGTTCCAGTCGCCGAGCAGCTCGCCCGCCCGCCGCCGCAGGCTGCGCCAGTTGATCAGACGGTGGCCCTCGGTCTGCCGGTTGACGAACAGGTTCTCGGTGACCGACAGGTGCGGGACGATCGTCGACTTCTGGTAGACGCAGGCGACGATCCGCCGCCACGCGTCGCGGTCGCCGAGCGCGGGCGCGGGCACCCCGCCGAACAGCACGGTGCCACTGTCGGCGGGCTCGAGGCCGGTGAGGATCGAGACGAGCGTCGACTTGCCCGCTCCGTTGCGTCCGACCAGGGCGTGCACCTCGCCGGGCTCGACACGCAGGTCGACGCTGTCGAGCGCGACCGTCGCGCCGAAGCGCTTGCTGATCCCGGTGGCGTCGACGACGGGCGGTGCAGGGTCACCGCCCGCCGCCGGCGCGGTCGTTGCGTGCTCAGCCATCGGTCTCCTAGCTGATCTGGTTGCCCCACAGCGACGGGTCGTCGACCTTGAGCGAATCCGGGTAGGACCCGTCGATCGTCACGAGCGGCGCCGGGAGCTGGTCTTCGAGCATGCCGTTGCCGACGTCGACGATGTTGCTGTTGTGATCGGTCGGGCCGGGCTTGTAGGTCTTGCCGGCGATCGCGTCCTTGACGTACTGCAGCGCGTACTTCGCGTACAGGTCGGCCGGCTGCGAGACGGCCGCGTCCATCTGGCCTGCCTTGATCGCCTTGTACTCGGCCGGGACGCCGTCGTTCGACACGATCACGATGTGGCCGGCCTGGCCGCGCGGCTTGAGCAGGCCCTTCTGCGTGAGCGTCTGCAGCGTCGACGGAAGGTAGATGCTGGCTTCCATGTAGATCGCGTTGATCTTGTTGCCGGACAGCACGGTCTGCAGCTGCGACACGGCGGTGGGCGGGTCCCACTTCGTCGGCTCGGCGAACACCTTCATGTTCGGGTAGTTCTGCTTCATGCACGCGCTGAACGCCTCGCTGCGGTCGCGGCCGTTGATCGAGGCGAGGTCGCCTTCGAACATCACGACGTTGCCCGTGCCCTTGAGGGTGTCGCCGATGTACTTGCACGACTTCTCGCCGTACGCCTTGTTGTCGGCGCGGACCACCATGTAGACCTTGCCGCCGTCCGGGCGCGTGTCGACCGAGACGACAGGGATGCTTTTAGTCGCGAGCTGCTGCAGCGTGGGGATCACGGCCGCGGTGTCCTGGGGAGCGATC
The DNA here is from genome assembly GCA_036506855.1 of Jatrophihabitantaceae bacterium. Lineage (GTDB taxonomy): Bacteria > Actinomycetota > Actinomycetes > Mycobacteriales > Jatrophihabitantaceae > DASXRA01. The sequence continues at coordinate 5,160 of DASXRA010000232.1, read as the reverse complement.
ACGACGCCCTTGACGTTCTGGGCCAGCAGCGTCTGCACGTCGGACTGCAACTGTGCGATGTTGTTCTGCGAGTTGGTCGTCTTGATCTTGAGGCCGAGCTGGGTGGCCATCTGGGGAACGTACTTGATGTAGGAGTTCCAGAAGTCGGAGTCCGAGCGCGGGAAGTCGACCCCGACGAGCGCGCCGCTCCCGCCACCAGAGCCGCCGGCGGCCTGCGTGCCCGGCGACTTGGCCTTGCTGGAGCTGCACGCTGTCGCGAGCACGGTCGCGGCGGCGATGGTCGCGGCGATGCGGACTGCCATGTTCAGTCTCACGATGTCTCCTTGGAGGAGTCGGGATTGGGCTCTTGCCACGTGCGTCCGTCGGGGAATCGGTAGTCGAGCAGGGTCGTAGGCAACATCTGTGCGCTGATGCCTGGACGAAGTGGTGCCATATACCGGCCGCCGCGCAGGCGTACCGGGTCGGCGAAGTGCTCGTGCAGGTGGTCGACGTACTCGATCCACCGGTCGTCGGTCGTGCCGCTCAGCGCGACGAAGTCGAACATCGACAGGTGCTGCACGATCTCGCAGAGGCCGACGCCGCCCGCGTGCGGGCAGACCGGCACACCGAACTTCGCGGCGAGCAGCAGGACGGCGAGATTCTCGTTCACGCCGGCCACCCGGCAGGCGTCGATCTGGCAGACCTGGATGGCGTTGCTCGCGAGCAGCTGCTTGAACACGACGCGATTGGCCACGTGCTCCCCGCTGGCGACCAGGATCGGCGCGATGGCGCGGGCGATCGTCCGGTGCCCGAGGATGTCGTCGGGGATCGTCGGCTCCTCGACCCAGTGCAGGCCCACCGGTGCGAGCCGCTCGACGTTCGCGATCGCCTCGCCGACATCCCAGCGCTGGTTGGCGTCGATCGAGATCAGGACGTCCGGGCCGGCCAGGTCGCGGACCATCTTGCTGCGGCGCACGTCGTTCTCGATGTCGGAGCCGACCTTGACCTTGAGGTGGCCGAACCCCTCCGCCAGCGCCTCGCTGACGAGGCGGGCTACCTTCTCGTCGCTGTAGCCCAGCCAGCCCGCGGACGTCGTGTACGCCGGGTAGCCCTCGGCCAGCAGCTGCCGCTCGCGGTCCTGCTTTCCGTCGGCGGCACGGGACAGCAGGTCGAGCGCCTCGTCCGGATCGAGGGCGTCGGAGAGGTAGCGGAAGTCGACCAGGTCGACGATCTGGCGCGGCGTGAAGTCGGCGAGCAACTTCCACAGCGGCTTGCCTTCGCGCTTGGCGTAGAGATCCCAGACCGCGTTGAGGACGGCTCCGGTCGCCATGTGCATGACGCCCTTCTCCGGGCCCAGCCAGCGCAACTGGCTGTCGTGCACGAGATGACGCGACAGGCCGCCCATGTCGGAGAGCACCTCGTCGACGGCCCGACCGGCGAGCATCGGCTCGAGCGCGCGGATCGCCGCGGCCGCGACCTCGTTCCCGCGTCCGATGGTGAAGACGAAGCCGTGCCCCTCGGCCCCATCGGTGGTGCGGACGACGACGTAGGCGGCCGAGTAGTCCGGATCGGTGTTCATCGCGTCCGAGCCCGCGAGCTCGCGCGACGTCGGGAAGCGGACGTCGGTGATCTCGAAGCTGGCGAATCGGTCAGTCATCGGACCTCCGGCGTCCGCCGGCGCCGGCCGCGGCACGGACGTGGCTGCGCCGGCCCGCCCCGAAGGGCGGGGTTGCGGTGCGCGATCGGCGGTCTCGCGACACTTATGCTCTCCTCACGGCGATGTCGCTTCCTTCAAGGTCAGGGATCGGAGGTACCGGATGGTCCGGTCGGCATGATCCGGGTAAACGCCCGTCGTTGGTCGGACAGACATCGGATGTTTCAGCAGTTATAGCTGGTCCCGTCCGGGCTGTAAAGGCTAGGCTTTCGGCTGCCGGTCAGATCCCGCCCCGGCGTGTCGCTACCGGGTCCGGGCCGCGGTCGGTCTGGGATCATCCATCGGCAGCGGGATGCTGATAGGTCAAAGGGCTGGAGGGGCAGTGGCCGTCACCGACGAGGCGATCGAGAAGCTGCGGGAGATGATCGTCTCCGGACGGCTCAAGCCGGGCGACCGGCTGCCGCGCGAGGCCGACCTGGCGACCAGCCTGGGGCTGTCCCGCAGTTCGCTGCGCGAGGCGGTGCGCGCGCTGTCGCTCGTGCGGATCCTCGACGTCCGGCAAGGCGACGGCACGTACGTCTCCAGCCTGGCCGCCGACTCGCTGCTCGACGCGCTGAGCTTCATCGTCGAGTTCCACCACGACGCGTCCGTGCTCGAACTGCTCGAGGTGCGGCGGATTCTCGAGCCGGCCGCCAGCGCCCGCGCCGCGGTGCTGATCGACGACACCTCGCTCGCCTCGCTCGAGGAGATCCTGGACCGGTCGACGCCGGATTCAGCCGTCGAGGAGCTCGTCCGCAACGACGTCGAGTTCCACCGTGCCATCGCCGTGGCCTCGGGCAACACAGTGCTCGCGTCGCTCATCGAGAGCCTGTCCGGCCCGACCCAGCGCGCTCGGGTCTGGCGGGGCATCACCCAGGAGGGCGCGCTGGCCCGCACGCTGGCCGAGCACCGGTCGATCTTCGGCGCGATCCGCGCACACGACCCGGAGCTGGCCCGGACGTGGGCCACCGTGCACATCGCCGGCGTCGAGGACTGGATCCGCACCACGCTCGAGCAGTAACCCCTCGCGCTCTTCGCCCACCCTCTTCCCCGAGTGGGCAGCGCAGCGCTAGTCCGCCGCGGCGCCGACCGGCACTTGCGCGGCAGCCGCGCTGATGTACTCACGCAGCGGGAAGTTCACCGCGACGCGGAGCCCGCCGTCCGGCCGGGCCGTTGCGACGAGGCCCGCATCATGTGTGTCGGCGATCGCTTGCACGATGGACAGCCCGAGCCCGACGCCGCGGCCGTGACCCGTACGCTCCGCGCCGAGTCGCTGGAACGGCTGGAACAGCCGGTCGACGTCGGTCGGCGGCACGACCGGCCCGGTGTTGACCACGCAGAGCACGGCGGCGCCGTCCGTCACACCCGTCCGCACATGCACGCTGCCGCCGTCGACGTTGTGCCGCAGCGCGTTGTCGGCCAGGTTGGCCACGAGGCGCTCGATCAGGCGAGGATCACCCGAGGTCGGGGCCGGCTCGAGCGCGGCGTCCAGGTGCAGGCCTTGAAGTTGCGCCTCCGGTCGCAGGTCCGCGAGCACGCGCGCGGTCACCGCGGCGAGATCGACGGGTTCACAGCGGTCGACGCCCGCCTCGGTGCGAGCCAAGGTGAGCAGGGCCTCGATGAGCCGTTCCTGCTGTGTGCCGGCAGCGAGCACGCGCTCGTGGGCTGCGCGAAGAGATTCGACGGTGGCGCGTGGATCGTCCAGCGCGACCTGGGCGATCGTGCGCTGGCGCGCGAGCGGTGTCCGCAGCTCGTGGGATGCGTTGGCGACGAATCGGCGCTGGCCTTGGAAGGACGCGTCGAGCCTCGCGAGCAGGGCGTCGAACGTGTTGCCGAGTTCTTTGAGCTCGTCGTCCGGGCCGGACAGGGCAAGCCGCTGGTGCAGGTTGGTGGCCGAAATGTCGCGGACCGCCCCGGTGATGGTCCGCAGCGGCCGCAGCACGCGACCGGCGACGAGCCAGCCGAGCACGATCGAGATGACCGCCATGACGCCGAGCGCGATACCCGACTGCGCGAGAAGCTGGTGCAGTTCGGCAGCGTGCTGGCGCTCGGCGAGCGCGCGCAGCTTGTCGATGTCCGGCGGGGCACCGCTGCCGGGCAGGCCCTGCACGTGTGTGCTCAGCGGCCCCGGTCGTGCGGACGGGGGCCGTGATCCGGCGATCGCGCCGCTCGTGCCGTCCTTGCCGGTGTAGACGAGGACATTGCCGGTGGCGTGTGCGACGAGAACGTAGGTGATGGCCAGCAGCGCCGCGCCACACAGGAGGAACAGGGCGCCGTAGACGAGGGTGAGCCGGAGCCGGACCGTACGCCGAGGTATGTGGGGACGCGCGAGCAGCCCTGTGAGCCGGCGGAGTGGATGCATCGGCGGCCTCAGATCCGGTAGCCGGACTTGGCGACGGTCTCGATGAGCGGCGGATCACCGAGCTTGGCGCGCAGCCGGCTGACGGTGATCTTGACCGCGTTCGTGAATGGGTCCGCGTTCTCGTCCCAGACCCGTTCGAGGAGTTCCTCGGCGGAGACGGTGCGTCCCTGCGATGCGAGCAGCAGTTCGAGGACGCCGAACTCCTTCGGCGCGAGATCGAGACGCCTGCTTGCGCGACGGGCGCGACGCTGCGCGACGTCCAGTTCGAGATCGCCATGTCGCAGCACCGGGGCGATGGCCGGTTGGGCGCGCCGCAGCAGCGCACCGATGCGGGCGACGAGCACGGGGAAGTCGAACGGCTTGCCCAGGTAGTCGTCCGCGCCCAGGCCCAGCCCGTCCACCAGATCCGCCGTCGAGGCCGCTGCGGTGAGCATGAGCACCCGGCTGCGGCGCCTGGCGGCGAGCAGCCCGGCGCAGACGTCGTCGCCGTGAGTACCGGGCAGGTCGCGGTCGAGCACGATCACGTCGTAGTCGGTAGCCAAGGCGCGGTCCAGGCCGTCCGTACCGTCGAAGGCGACGTCGACGGCCAACCGCGTCCGGCGCAGGCCCACGGCCACCGTATCGGCCATCTCCTCGTCGTCCTCGATCACGAGTACCCGCACCGTCGCTCCTCATCCGGGCCGGGACACACCGGCGTACTCGGTCTAGTGACGCCAGATGAGTGCCGGCTTGGAGCCGGACCTGTGCCAGATCAGCGATCGCTAGGTGTCGGCGCAGCATCGTCGGCCCCTTCGAGACTGATACCGGCCCGAAACCGCCGCCCACCTACAACGGATTCAGGCAAACGATCAGCTTCGTGGAGGACGGCGACATGAGACATCACAGCGGAGGACGTGCCGGGCTTCTCGCCGGCGGGCTTGCGACGATCGGGCTGCTCACCGCGGCCTGCTCCAGCGGATCGGCTAGCCCTGGCGTGGCGAGCCTCGGCTCGTCGAACGGATCGGGAGCAGCACCGTCGAGCAGTTCCACCAAGGGCTCCGCAATCGCGTACTCGCAGTGCATGCGGTCGCACGGGGTCAAGGACTTCCCGGATCCGAACAGCAAGGGACAGATCCAGCTCGAGGCT
>DASXRA010000231.1:0-6486 GCA_036506855.1 Jatrophihabitantaceae bacterium | reverse complement strand
GGCAGCGACACGAACGCCGTGGCGAGCACCATGCCCGGCGTGGAGAAGATCACCGCTATGCCGGCGCTCTGCAACGCCGGGCCGAACCAACCGGTCGTCCAGCCGAACACCAGCACGAGGGCGAGGCCGACCACGATCGGCGAGATCGTGATCGGGACGTCGATCAGGACGTTCAGCAGCGAGCGTCCAGGGAACCGGTAGCGCGCGAGCAAGATCGCGACGCCGACGCCGAAGACCGTGTTGATGAGCACGGCGAGTCCGGCGACCTCGACGGTCACTCGGTAGGCATGGACCGCGTCGGACGAGCTGATCGCGTCCCAGAACGCGCTGCCACCCTGCTCGATAGTCCGCCAGACGATCACGACGAGCGGCATCATGACCAGCGCGACCACGTAGCCGACGCCCACGACTCGCAGCAGGTACGTCAGGGCGCGCGGCCTCCTGCGCGCACGGGCCCTCGGCGGCGCCGCGCCGATCGTGGCCGGCGGCGCCTCGATCACGCTAACCACGGCGCGCCGCCCTGCGGTGCACCTCGCCGAGCAGCGCCAGCACGACGACGCTGATCAGCAGCAGCACGGTCGATACCGCGGCGGCGTCCGCGAGCTGGTCGTTCTGGTAGAGCTTGAAGACGTACTGCGACGCGACCGACGCCTTGGGCAGACCGCCGGAGATCAGCAGCACCGATCCGTACTCCCCCATTGCCCGCCCGAACGCAAGCGCGGCACCTGCCGCGATCGCGGGTGCGATGGTGGGCAGCACGATCCGGCGGAATGTCGTGAACGGTTCGGCGCCCAGCGAGGCGGCTGCCTCCTCCGCCTCGCGGTCGAGTGCGAGCAGCACCGGCTGCACGGTTCGCACCACGAAGGGCAGCGTGACGAACAGCAGCGCGATCAGCACGCCCCGGCGCGTGGCGTACCAATCCAGGCCGACGGCGCTCTGCTGGCCGTAGAGGGTCAGCAGGACGAGTCCGCCCACGATCGTGGGCAGCGCGAACGGGATATCGATGACAGCCTCGACGATCCGCTTGCCCGGAAAGGAGTCGCGCACCAGCACCCACGCGATCAGGGTGCCCATGACGGCGTTGATCGCGGCGACGGCTAGTGCGCTGAGCACCGTGAGCCGGATCGCGGCCAGCGCGGCGTGGTCGGTGACCGCGTCCCAGAACCCCGAGCCGGCTCCCTTGGCCACCACCGCAGCGAGCGGGAGCACGACGAGCAGGCTCAACCACAGCACGGCCACGCCGAGCCCGGCGCCCGACGTCGCGCCCAGCCGGGCCCGCCTCGCGGATCCGGCGTTCGGAGTCCGCGTGCCGCCTCGAGCCAGGACCTGCTGCGCCGCCGTCACCCCGAGCCGCTCTCGATCTTGGTGACGATGCCGTTGTCCTCGTCGAAGAACTTCTTGTTCACCGCACTCCAGCCGCCGAGGTCTGCGATCGTCTCCAGGTCCTTGACCTCCGGGAACGGGTTGGCCGGGTCATTAGCGCCCTGCACCGTGCCGGGTTGCAGGCCGGGCAGGACGGTCCGGTAACCGTGGCTGCTGAAGATCTTCTGGCCGGCCGCGCTCTGCACGAACGCGATGAAATCCTTCGCCGACTGCGGCGCATCCTTCGTGACCGCAGCCGGGTTCTCGATCAGGATCGACTCGTCGGGGACGACGTAGTCGAGCGCCTTGCCCTTCTGCCGGGCGGCGATCGCCTCGTTCTCGTAGGAGATCAGCGCGTCACCGGTGCCGTCGAGGAACGTCGTGGTCGCGTTCGAACCGCTCGCCGGCTTGCTGACGACATTGCCCCAGAACTTCGTCAGGTAGTCCGTCGCCTGCGCGTCGTCGCCGCCGTCGGCGAGGACGTGCGTGTACGCGGCGAGGACGTTCCACTTCGCGGATCCGGACGAGCCCGGATCGGGGGTGACGATCTGCACGCCCGGCTTGATCAGGTCGTCCCATCCGGTGATGTGCTTCGGGTTGCCCTTGCGCACCGCGATCACGACGACGGACTCACTGACCAGACCCTTCGTCGTCCCGCTGTTCCAGTCGGAGCCGACGAACCTCGGCACGAGCTTGGTCATGTCCGGCTCGAGCGAGAAGGCCACGTAGTCGGCCTTCTGCCCGTTGGAGACTGCCTTGCTCTGCGTGCCGCTCGGCCCGTACGACGAAGCCCACTTCACGCCCTTGCCCTCGGCTGTCTCGCCGAACGCCTGCTGCAGCGCGTCGTAGGCGGGCTTGGGTACGGAGTACGCAACGAGAGACAACGACTTGCCATTCGATGTCGACGACGCACAGCCCGCGACGCCGATCGAGGCAAGTCCCGCCACGGTCAGCAGCGCGACCGACCAACGGCCGCGTAGTGAGTTCCTCGTCGCCACTTGTCTATCCTTCCGGGGTTGTCGACAGAGACCAGTACCTCCATCGATTCACTCGAGAATAGCAGTGCACGCCTCGTGATCGCGCCGGAACATGATTCAGGGCGGGAGGCCGAAGCCTCCCGCCCTGGGTTCTGCGTCTCCGAGTCGGTTACTCCTCGGTGTCGGCCTCCACCGACTCGATTGTCGCGGCGGCGACAGGGGCCGAACCGGACGCGTCCTCGCGGACGAGCACCAGGCTGATCTTGCCGCGCTGGTCGATGTCGGCGATCTCGACCTGGAGCTTGTCGCCGACCTTCACCACGTCCTCGACCTTGCCGATGCGCTTGCCCTGGCCGAGCTTGCTGATGTGCACCAGCCCGTCGCGGCCCGGCAGCAGCGAGACGAACGCGCCGAAGGCCGCCGTCTTCACGACGGTGCCCAGGAAGCGCTCCCCCACCTTCGGCAACTGCGGGTTCGCGATCGCGTTGATCTTGTCAACCGCGGCCTGTGCGGACGCGCCGTCAGCCGCCCCGACGTAGATCGTGCCGTCGTCCTCGATCGTGATGTCAGCACCGGTCTCGTCCTGGATGCCGTTGATCATCTGGCCCTTGGGGCCGATGACCGCGCCGATCTTGTCGACCGGGATCTTCACCACGGTCACGCGCGGCGCGAACGGGCTCATCTCGTCCGGGCCGTCGATTGCTTCGGCCATGACGTCGAGGATGTGCAGCCGCGCGTCGCGCGCCTGCTTCAGCGCCGCCGCCAGCACGCCGGACGGGATCCCGTCGAGCTTGGTGTCGAGCTGTAGGGCGGTGACGAACTCCTTCGTGCCGGCGACCTTGAAGTCCATGTCGCCGAACGCGTCCTCGGCGCCGAGGATGTCGGTCAGCGCGACGTACTCGGTGTTCCCGTCGACCGTGTCGGACACCAGCCCCATCGCGATGCCCGCCACCGGCGCCTTGAGCGGCACACCGGCGTTGAGCAGGGCGAGCGTCGAGGCGCACACCGAGCCCATGGACGTCGAGCCGTTGGAGCCCAGCGCCTCGGACACCTGCCGGATCGCGTACGGGAAGTCGTCACGACCGGGCAGTACCGGCAGCAACGCCCGCTCGGCGAGCGCGCCATGGCCGATCTCGCGGCGCTTCGGCGAACCGACCCGGCCGGTCTCACCGGTCGAGTACGGCGGGAAGTTGTAGTTGTGCATGTACCGCTTGGTGCGCTGCGGGGAGAGCGTGTCGAGTTTCTGCTCCATGCCGAGCATGTTCAGCGTCGTGACGCCGAGGATCTGCGTCTCGCCACGCTCGAACAGCGCCGAGCCGTGCACCCGCGGGATGACCTCGACCTCGGCCGAGAGCGTCCGGATGTCGGTGAGGTCGCGCCCGTCGATGCGCACCTTGTCGCGCAGGATGCGCTGGCGCACGAGCTTCTTGGTCAGCGCACGGTAGGCCGGGCTGATCTCCTTCTCGCGACCCTCGAATTGCGGGCCGACGTTCTGCTTCACCAGATCCTTGAGGCGGTCGAGCTCGGCCTCGCGGGCCTGCTTGTCGGCGATCGTCAGCGCGGACGCGAGCGGCTCGCTGACCTCGGCGGTGACCGCCGCGAGCACCTCGTCGGAGTAGTCCGGGAACAGCGGGAACTCGACGGCGGGCTTGGTGGCCACCTTCGCCAGTTCGGCCTGTGCCCGGCACAGCTCGGCGATGAACGGCTTGGCCGCCTCGAGGCCCTCGGCGACGACCTCCTCGGTCGGCCGCGTAGCGCCGCCGGCGATCAGCTCGATCGAGCCCTCGGTGGCCTCGGCCTCGACCATCATGATCGCGACGTCGCCGGAATCGAGGACGCGGCCGGCAACGACCATGTCGAACGTGGCCTGCTCGAGCTGTGGGTGGCTCGGGAACGCGACCCACTGATCCTCGATGAGAGCTACCCGGGTTGCGCCGATCGGGCCGCTGAACGGCAGGCCCGAGAGCTGGGTGGACGCCGACGCCGCGTTGATGGCGACAACGTCGTAGAGGTGCTCGGGGTTGAGCGCCATGATCGTCACGACGACCTGGACCTCGTTGCGGACGCCCTTCACGAACGACGGGCGCAGCGGGCGGTCGATCAGCCGGCAGGTGAGGATCGCTTCCTCGCCCGGGCGTCCCTCACGGCGGAAGAACGAGCCGGGGATGCGCCCGGCCGCGTACATCCGCTCCTCGACGTCGACCGTCAGCGGGAAGAAGTCGAACTGGTCCTTGGGCGTCTTTCCGGCCGTCGTCGCCGACAGCAGCATCGTGTCGTCGTCGAGATAGGCGACGACCGAGCCGGCCGCCTGACGGGCCAGCCGGCCGGTCTCGAAGCGGATGGTGCGGGTGCCGTGCTTGCCGTTGTCGATGCTGGCAACGGTCTCGTGTACTGCATTCTCGTTGGACTCCGTCACGGAGTTCCCCTCTCGTACGCCCGGCAAGCACCCTGCTTGCCGATCTGCGCCGGAGGCACATGCGGCGTACGAGCGGTTCACCTGTCTGGGTGCCGGTCTTCGATTGAAGCGGCTGGGGTTCTCCAGAACCCGGCCGCCACTACCGAGGACCGGCGTCCTTGGGCGGGAACCGCGTCGCAGCGGCAGCTTGCGCGCACCGGCGATGGATGTTCGGTTGTGATTGCGGAACGGGGAGCGATCCGCGTCGGACCACTCCCCGCTTTGAGCTATCGGCGCAGGCCGAGTCGTTGGATTATCGACCGGTACCGGTTGATATCGGTACGCCGCAGGTAGTTCAGCAGGCGGCGGCGCTGACCGTTGAGCAGCAGGAGCCCGCGCCGGCTGTGGTGGTCGTGCTTGTGCGTCTTGAGGTGCTCAGTGAGGTCACTGATCCGCCTGGACAGCATCGCGACCTGCACCTCGGCCGAACCGGTGTCGCCGTCGGCGGAGCCGTACTCGGCGATGATCTGCTTCTTGACGTCGCTTGCCAGTGGCACGGACGGCTCCTTCTGTGTCGGTGCAGGCGCACCCCACCGGTCTTTGGCACGGCGGGAGTCGAGTACATCCTGCGGTCGGCCACGCAAGCGGAGTTAGCACTGTGCCTTGAAACACTGCGCTCACGCGACACCAGGCCCCAGGGTATCAGCGCCCACGGGCCGTGGCCGAATCGGCACCTTAGGCAAGCAGGGCGCGGGTCTGCTTGACGTCGTCGGTCATCTGCTCGACCAGCGCGTCGACACTGTCGAAGCGCTCCATGCCGCGCAGCCGGTGCACGAACTCGACGCCCAGCCCGTCGCCGTACAGGTCGCCGTCGAAGTCGAGCACATAGGCCTCGACTCGCCGCTGGCGTACCTCGAATGTCGGATTCGTGCCGACCGAGATCGCGGCCATGCCGAGGCTCGCGTCCGGCACCGTGCGGCCCCACTCGTCCAGGCGCTGGACGTAGCCGGCGTAGACGCCGTCGGCCGGCACGGCAGCCCACTCCTCGGTCCGCAGGTTCGCGGTGGGGAATCCGAGGACGCGTCCGCGCTCGTCGCCGCGCTCGACGATGCCGTCCAGGCGGTGCGGGCGCCCGAGCGCTGCCGTCGCCGCCGCGACGTCGCCGGCCTGCACGCAGGACCGGACATAGGTGGCGCTGATCGGCGTCTCGCCCCCCCGCAGCAGCGGGATGCCGTGCGCGGTGAAGCCGAACGCGTTGCCGAGCTGGCCCAGTGTCGCCACGTCGCCGGCGGCCTTGTGCCCGAACCGGAAGTTCTCGCCGACGATCACAGCGGACGCGTGCAGCCGGGCGACCAGGGCCTCGTGGGCGAACTCGGCAGGCGACATCTGGGAGAACTCCAGGGTGAACGGCAATGCGCAGAAGACGTCGACCCCGAGCTCCTCGACGAGCTCCGCGCGGCGGACCAACGTGGTGAGCACCGGCGGGTGTGAGCCCGGCCGGACCACTTCCGACGGATGCGGCACGAACGTCAGCAGCACGCTCGGCACGCCCTGCGCGGACGCCAGCTCTACGGCCTTGCCGATGATCTCGGCGTGACCTCGGTGCACGCCGTCGAACACGCCGATCGTCACCACGCAGCGGCCCCACCCAGGAGGAACGGCGTCCAGGCCGTGCCAGTGCTGCACGTCGGGCAGCCTACTGGGCACCAGCCGGGGCTCAGCCCGCCGTCGGATCCGTGACCCGGCCGAGGA
>DASXRA010000230.1:0-7908 GCA_036506855.1 Jatrophihabitantaceae bacterium | reverse complement strand
CCGCACCAGTTCAGCACCCTGCTGCTCAGCCGGGCGGTGGACGTGGCGATCGGACCGGCACCGGGCAACCTCGACCCGACGGTGATCTGCCGGCCGATCCTGAACTACCAGATCGTGGTGGTCGCCAGCCCGGATCATCCGCTGAGCAAGGTGCACGCCGGTCCCAGTCAGTTGCGTGAGCAGACCTGGCTGCTCGGCCCATCGGCCGCATCGGACGTCGGCGTCGTGCCGGACCTGCTGCGCCGGATCAACATCCCGGAGAGCCGTCAGCGGATCTTCCAGAGTCACGCCGCCGCGCTGGAGGAGGCCAAGCGCAATAACGGTGTCGCCCTCGCCGTGTCCTTCGCCGTCGCGCGAGACCTTGCCTCCGGCGACTTGGTGCGGATCGCCGGGCCGGCATTGCAGACCGAAGGCGTCTGGAACGCGCTCACCCTGCCCGAGCAGAGCACCCTGTCCGCCACCGCGGAGCTGATGCGCTTCGTCACCACGCCGCGAGCCACCCAGGCGATGCTGCGCGGATCAGGCGTGAACGTCGGGCACTTCCGCCCCTCCGTCTACGTCACGCTGTGGAGCTGATCGCCGCACCCAGCTGGGCCAGCGAGCGGAACGTGTCGGCCGGCAGCAACTCGTCGCAGTAGGGCAGCGCCGCGGCCATCGTGGCGACCAGCGGCTCGAACTGCGGCGCCGCCGCTCGCGGGTTCATCCAGATCACCCGGTACGCCCGGCGGCGCAGCCGGGCCATCGCGGCGGCGAGCCGCTCGGGCGGGTCGCTGTCCCAGCCGTCGGAACCGATGATTACGACGGCGCCGCGGGTCGACCCGCCGTGATGCGACGACAGCAGCGCCTGCACGTTGGACGCGATGCGCGTACCGCCGAAGCGGTCGGTGACCTTCGCGGTCGCCTGCTCGATGGCCACCGCCGCCGACTTGTGGGCCAGCACGGCGGTCAGCCTGGTCAGTGACGTCGCGAACGCGAACACCTCGGCGTCGGCGCGCAGGGCCAGGCCGCGCATCAGGTGCAGGTATGCCGCCGCCTGCGCCTGCATGGACTGGCTGACGTCGCAGAGCATGACGACCCGCCGTGGCTTGCGAGCCGGCCGGACCCGGATCAGCTCGATCGGCTCCCACCCGGTGCGGCGTGATCGCGCGATCGTGGGCCGGACGGCGATCCGGTGCCCGGTCGGGTCGACGGCTAGGCGGCGGGTACGGCGCATCGGCCAGCCGACGAGCGCCGACTCGAGCCAGCGGCCGAGCAGCTCCACCTCGTCCGGGCTGAGCTGCTCGAACGGGACGTCCGGCAAGCCGGCCAGCTCGCTGGGCAGTCGTTCGGGCACGCCAACTGCGCTCGCTGCGTCCTCGGCCCCCGCGACGGCCGGCGGCAGCGTCGCCCACGGCAGGCCACCGGCGTCCGCCAGATCGGACGCGGCGCCGGGCACGGAAGCGTGAGCGCCGGTCGTCGGTGCGAGCGGCTTGCGGCGGGCGTTCGGATCGAGAGCCAGCGTGACGTCGGCGAACACCTCGCCGAACACCGCGTCGAAGGCCTCGATCTCGGCACGCTGGCGGACCAGGCTGATGCGCGCTACCCAGTACAGCCGCGACAGCGACTCAGGACGCTGCGCCGCCAGCGCGCGAGTCAGATCCTCGATGCCGGTAAAGCCCACCGGGACGCCGCGCTGGCGCAGTCGCAACGCGAACGCCACCGCGAACGAGGCCTGGTCTACGCCTCGTAGCAGGGCAGCCGGGCTACTTGACAATGGCGTAGACGACCAGGGCGACGATGATCGCGACGACGACCACGACCGGCAGCGCGCGCTTGTAGATGGACGGCCCGGCGACGCTCATCAGGTGAAGCGGCTCGGCCTCGGCGGCCGGCGCGGCGGCCTCATCCGCGACCGCGTCCGCCTCGGCGGGGGCGCTCACCTTCTGTTCCAGGCACTCGACGAACTGGCCGAGCAGCTTGGTGGACACCTCCTTGATCATGCCGCTGCCGAACTGCGCGATCTTGCCGGAGATCTTCAGATCCGTGTCGACGCTGACCACAGTGCGCGGGCCGTCGGCGCGAAGCTGCGCGCTGATGGCGGCCGAGGCGTTGCCCGCACCGCGCGAGTCGCGTCCCTTGGCGTCGATGACGGCGTGGTAGGTCGAGTCGTCCTTCTCGACGAATCGCGCGGTGCCCGCGTACTCGGACGTGACCGGGCCGACCTTGACCTTCACCTTGCCGGAGTACACGTCACCCTCGACGCCCGTCAGCTGGGCGCCCGGCATGCACGGGGCGATCCCCGCCAGGTCCGTGAGCACTTCCCACGCGCGCTCGATCGGGACGCTGACGGTGAACTCGTTCTCGATCCTCATGGTCCTCTCCGGGTCGATCAGCTCAGCCGGACGCCACGTCGGCGTAGCCCAGCTCGTCGAGCGCGCCGGTGATCGCGTCCCGGTCGTCGGGTGTCTTGGCGATCATGCCCAGGGTGCGGATCACGTCGGCGCGGATCAGCTCCGACACGCCCAGCGCGGTCAACGCCGAGACCCAGTCGATCGCCTCGGCCATGCCCGGCGCCTTGTCCAGGTCGAGCGCGCGCGCCCGTCCGACGAACTCGGTCGTCGCCATGATCAGCGGCTCGCGCGCGGCCGGCACGGATCGGCGGAGGATGTCGGCCGCACGTGCCGCCGCCGGGAAGTCGATCCAGTGATACAGGCAGCGCCGCCGCAGCGCGTCGTGCAGTTCGCGGCTGCGGTTGGAGGTCAGCACGACCACCGGACGGCGCGCGGCGGTGAACGTGCCGAGCTCAGGCACCGTCACGGAAGCCTCGCCGAGGAACTCGAACAGCAGCGCCTCGAACTCGTCGTCGGCGCGGTCGATCTCGTCGATGAGCAGTACCGGCGCCACTGGCCCCTGGTGCCGGATCGACTTCAGGATCGGGCGTTCCTGCAGGAACTCCTCGGTGAACAGGTCGGCGTCGACCAGCCGCTCGTGGCGCGACTCGGCGAGCCGGATCGCGAGGAGCTGGCGCTGGTAGTTCCACTCGTAGAGCGCTTCGCTCGCGGTCAGCCCCTCGTAGCACTGCAGCCGCAACAGCGGGGCGTCGAGCACCCGCGCCAGCGCTCGGGCCGCCGCGGTCTTGCCGACGCCAGGCTCGCCCTCGAGCAGCAACGGCTGGCCGAGCGTCAGGGCGAGGTACAAGGCGGTGGCCATTCCCTCGTCGACGAGATAGTCGACCTCGTCGAGGCGCCGCCGGACGTCGTCGGCATCGCGAAACCTCACCGGACAACCTCCGCGGTCGGACACCCTCAGCCTAGGCGGCGTACCGGTCGCGGCATCCTGCGGAGCAGAACCAGAGATCCTCGCCGTCGACGCGCAGGTGCGGAGTGTCGGCGCCGACCGTCACGGTCATGCCGCACACCGGATCGATCGCCTGGACCGGTTCGTCGGCGGCGACAGCCGGCGCAGTGAGTCCCTCGCGCCGGATCGCGCGGACGACCTCGGCCATGATCGACAACGCGATCTCCTCGGCCGTCCGGGCACCGATGTCGATGCCCACCGGCGTATGGATGCGGCCGCGCTCGACGTCGGTCAGGTTCATGTCAGCCAGCACGGCGTTCCCCCGGCGGCGGCTGGCGACCACCCCGATGAACCCGATACCGGCGTCGAGCGCGGCCCGGATGTGGTTGACCTCGTCGCGGCCGTGACTGGCCACGATGACGGCTGTTGCGCCGTCCGGCCGGTGACCCGGCGCGTGGACGACGGCGAAGCCCAACGACTCGGCGCAGGCCGCCACAGCCTGCGCGATCGGCATGGTGCCCACCAGGAAGATCACCGGCGGCGGAAGCAGCGGCTCGAGGAAGATCTCGAGCGCGCCGCCGGACAGGCACGGGTTCACCACGACGTGCGCACCGGGCGACTCGGGAAACACCGACTCGCCCTCGGGCAGCACGCGCAGCAGCATGCTCTCGCCGTCACGCAACGCTTCGAGCGCGGCGACGCGCACCGAACCCTCGGCGCACTGGCCCCCTACGAACCCCTCGATCGAGCCGTCAGCCAGCACGATCGCGTCGTCACCGGGGCGCGCGGACGCCGGAACCTGGGCGCGCACCACCGTCGCGTGCACGAACGGCACGCGTTCGGTCGCGAGCTCGGTCATCCGAGCCGTCATGCGATGTGCCACTGGCGGCTCCTGCTCAGATCGGGGGTGTGGGGTGTCCGCGCATCGCGTCCCATACTCGCGACGGGGTGAGCGGCATGTCGGCGTGCCGGACGCCGAACGGCTTGAGCGCGTCGACGACGGCGTTGACGATCGCCGGCGGGGAGCCGACCGTTGCCGACTCGCCTACCCCCTTCGCGCCGATCGGGTGATGCGGTGACGGCGTGACGGTGTGGCCGGTCTCCCAGTCGGGCACCTCGAGCGCGGTCGGGATGAGGTAGTCCATGAGCGAGCCGCCGAGGCAGTTGCCGTCCTCGTCGAACGCGATGATCTCCATCAGCGCCATGCCGACGCCGTCGGTCAGCCCGCCGTGCACCTGCCCCTCGATGATCATCGGATTGATCCGCGTACCGCAGTCGTCGACGGCGATGAACCGGCGCACCTTCACCTCGGCAGTGCCCGCGTCGACGTCCACGACACAGATATACGCGCCGAACGGGTAGGTCAGGTTCTCCGGGTTGTAGCAGATCTGCGCCTCGAGGCCGCCCTCGATGCCTTCGGGCAGATCGCCCGCGCCGTGCGCGCGCATCGCGATGTCCTGGATCGTGACCGACTTCGACGGGTCGCCCTTGACGTTGAACGACCCCTTCTGCCATTCCAGGTCGGCCACCGAGACCTCGAGCATGCCGGACGCGATGATCCGCGCCTTGTCGCGCACCTTGCGCGCCACCATCGCGGCGGCCGCTCCGGACACGGGCGTCGAGCGGCTGCCGTACGTCCCCAGGCCGAACGGGGTCTGGTCCGTGTCGCCGTTGACGACCTGGATGTCGGCGGGCGGGATGCCGATCTCCTCCGCCACGATCTGCGCGAACGTCGTCTCGTGACCCTGGCCCTGGCTCATGCACGAGACGCGGACGACGGCCTTTCCGGTCGGATGCACGCGCAGCTCGCAGCCGTCTGCCATGCCGAGGCCCAGGATGTCCATGTCCTTGCGGGGCCCGGCGCCGACCGCCTCGGTGAAGAACGAGACGCCGATGCCCATCAGCTCGCCGCGCACACGCTTCTCGGCCTGCTCGCGACGCAGGTCGGCATAGCCGGCCATGTCCATCGCCTTGCGCATCGCCGGCTCGTAGTTGCCCGAGTCGTACACCCAGCCGGTCTTCGTCCGGTACGGGAACTGCTCCGGCCGGATGAAGTTCTTCAGGCGGAGCTCGGCGGGATCCATGCCGAGCTCGTCGGCCAGGCAGTCGACGATGCGCTCGACCAGGTAGACCGCCTCGGTGATCCGGAACGAGCACGCGTACGCCACGCCGCCGGGCGCCTTGTTCGTGTAGACGGCCGTCATCTTGCAATACGCCGCTTCGAGGTCGTAGCTGCCGGTGAACACGCCGAAGAAGCCGGCCGGATACTTGATCGGCGCCGCCGTGCCGTTGAACGCGCCGTGGTCGGCGAGCACGTTCGTGCGGATCGCGAGGATCTTGCCCTCACGCGTCGCCGCGATCTCGCCGCGCATGATGTAGTCGCGGGCGAATCCGGTGCTGACCAGATTCTCCGAGCGGTCCTCCATCCACTTCACGGGCTTGCCGATCAGGAGCGACGCCACGATCGAGCAGACGTAGCCCGGGTAGATCGGCACCTTGTTGCCGAAGCCGCCGCCGATGTCGGGCGAGACGATGCGGATCTTGTGCTCGGGCAGTCCGGCAACCAGCGCGTACACGGTGCGGTGCGCATGCGGCGCCTGGCTGGTGCACCAGAGCGTCAGCTTGCCGTCGATGCCCTCGTAGTCGGCGACGCATCCGCACGTCTCCATCGGCGCCGGGTGCACGCGCGGGTAGACGATGTCCTGGCTGACGACGACGTCGGCCTTGGCGAACACTGCCTCGGTCGCCGCGGCGTCGCCGGTTTCCCAGTCGAAGCAGTGGTTGTCGGTCTTGCCTTCCTTGTCGTCGCGGATCACCGGCGCGTCCGGGTCGAGGGCCTTGCGGGCGTCTACCACGGGCGGCAGCACGTCGTACTCGACGTCGATCAGCTCCAGCGCGTCCCGGGCGGCATAGCGGTCCTCGGCCACCACGAAGGCGACCTCCTGGTGCTGGAAGCGCACCTTGTCCGTAGCGAGCACCGCCTGCACGTCGTTCGACAGGGTCGGCATCCAGGCCAGGCCCTTCTCGGCCAGCATCGCTCCGGTGACGACCAGCTTGACCTTCGGATGTGCCTGCGCCGCGGTGATGTCGATGTTGACGATCCGGGCGTGCGCCACCGGCGACCGCAGGATCGCGAGGTGCAGCATGCCCGGCAACTGCATGTCATCGACGTAGCGTCCCTTGCCGCGGATGAAGCGGGGATCCTCCTTGCGCAGCATCCGGCCGTGGCCGACCGGCTTCTGGTCGTTGTCGACGAAGCTGGGGCGATCCTCCACGGTGGTCATGCCGGGCTCCCCGCGTGCTCGTGCTCGGCCGCCCAGCGGATCGAACGGACGATCGTCGCGTAGCCGGTACACCGGCAGATCTGCCCGGAGATCGCTTCGCGGATCTCCTGGTCGGACGGGTCCGGGTTGCGGTCGAGCAGCGCGCGGGCGGTCATCATCATGCCGGGCGTACAGAAACCGCATTGCAACCCGTGGCACTGGATGAACCCCTGCTGCACCGGGTCGAGCTCGCCGTCACGTTCGAGATCCTCGACCGTGCGCACCTCGTGCCCGCCGGCCATCGCGGCCAGGACCGTGCAGGACTTCACCGGCTCGCCGTCCAGCCACACGACGCAGGTGCCGCAGTTGCTCGTGTCGCATCCCCAGTGTGTACCGGTCAGGCCGAGGTGATCGCGCAGGAAGTGGACGAGCAGCAGCCGTCCCTCGACCTCCCTGGTGACCTCGTCGCCGTTGACCGTCATCGAAACCTGCATGCTCAGACCCCCTGCTCGGTGGCGCGGGCTACGGCCCGGCGCAGCGCCCGCCGGGTGAGCTCGTCCGCGAGATGGCGCTTGTACTCCTCGCTGCCGCGCATGTCGGTGACCGGACTGCAGCTCTGCGCCGCGATCGCGCCGGCGCTCGCGTACAACTCCTCGGACGGCGCATTACCGCGCAGCAGGTCCGAGATGGCCGGGATCCCCGTGGTGTTCGGCCCGACTGCGGCCAGGCCCACCCGAGCGTCGGAGATGACGCCGCCACTCATCCAGACCGCAGCGCCGCAGGACACCACGGCCCAGTCACCGGCTCGGCGCTCGACCTTCTCGTACGCGCTCGAGCCGCCCGGCCGGATCGGCAGGCGGATCTCGATCAGCATCTCGCTGTCGCCGACCGCCGTCTCGTACGGACCGCGGTAGAACTCGGTCATCGTGACGACCCGCTCGCCGGCGCTGCCCCGGATGACACAGTGTGCGTCGAGGGTGGTGCACACCGCGGACAGATCCTCGGACGGGTCGGCCTGGCACAGCGATCCGCCGATCGTCCCGCGGTTGCGAACAACCGGATCGGCGATGACTCGCTCCGCGTCCCGGAAGATCGGGAACGCCTCGGCCAGCGCGTCGGATTCGAGCAGTTCGCGGTGCCGCGTCATCGCGCCGATGCGGATCTGCGACGGCTCGACCCGGACGTAGCCCAGCTCGTCGTGCAGGTCGTTGATGTCGATCAGATATTCGAGATTCGCCAGGCGCAGCTTCATCATCGGCAGCAAACTGTGGCCCCCGGCCACCAGCCGCGCGGAACTGCCCAGCCGCTCCAGCAGGCCGATCGCCTCGTCGACGCTACCGGCGCGCTCGTAGTCGAACGGTGCTGGAAC
>DASXRA010000229.1:0-2274 GCA_036506855.1 Jatrophihabitantaceae bacterium | reverse complement strand
GACGTGCCGCCTGGCGAGTACGAGGTGCAGGTCGCCCTGGGCAGCCGCACCGCGGCGGCCGACACCGGCGTGCAGGTCGAGGCGCGCCGGGTTGCGCTCGCCCCGGTGGCCACCGCCCCGGGCCAGATCGTCGTCCGCTCGGTGACGGTCGACGTGCGCACGCCGGAGAGCATGCCGGACGGGCAGGAAGGCGACGGCACGCCCGGCCTGCAGGTCTACCTGACCGGTGACGCACCGGCACTCGCCGGTATCCACGTCGTGCCGCTCCAGCACATCCCGCGGCTCTTCGTGGTCAGCGACTCGACGGCTGCGGACTGGTTGTTCGGGCCGAAGCGTGGCTGGGCGCAGGCGCTGCCGCAGGACTTCCGCGCCGGCATCAGCGTGGCGAACTGGTCCGTGTCCGGATCGAGCACGGTGAGCTGGCTGGCCGATCCTGCGTTGTTCGCCACGATCAAGCCGTTGATCCGTCCGGACGACGAGGTGCTCATCCAGCTCGCGCACAACGACAAGACCACGCCGGAGAGCGACTACCGGGCGAACCTCACCGCGCTTGTCAACGGCGTCCGGGCGCGCGGTGGGCTGGCCGTGCTCGTCACGCCGCCCGTTCGGCACCTCTTCGCCGCGGACGGCACGATCACGCCGACCGGCCGCGTCGTCAACAACCTCGGCGTCGACCTGCCCGCCGTCATGCGGGATGTCGCCGCGCGGTTGCACGCCCCGCTGCTGGACCTCACCGCCGACAGCCAAGCGCTGATGGAGCTGCTCGGGCCCACCGATTCGTGGCAGCTCTACGTCGGCACGGAGGCAGTGCCGACCGACGCCACGCACTTCAACCCGTACGGCTCCACCGTCATCGCCGGTCTCGTCGCCCACGAGATCGCGGCCGCCCACCTGCCCGCAGCCGGATTCCTTCGCTAGCGATCGCCGCCGCGGATGTCGGCGGTCGCAAGCGGCAGCCCGGGTACTGTTTTCGCGACACGGCTCGGCTTCCCCGCCGATACCGAGCGCTTTTCCGACAACGGCGGGTGATTTCAGCGGGGAAGCGAGGGGTTCGGTCGCGGGGGGCTTCGCTTCCCGGCCGGACTGAACCCAAGCGTTGATTTCCGGTTACAGCGGCTGGGTAGCGGAACCGAGCACCGTGCGGATGACTCCGTTGCGTCCAGGTACGCAGAGCAAAGGGAAGCGACTCGACCCCCCCGGGGCCGGGCGCCGCCGCAGTCGCTACCCCTCCGTCATCCGGTAGCCCATGCCGGGTTCGGTGAGCAGGTGTTTCGGACGCGACGGGTCCGGCTCGAGCTTGCGGCGCAGCTGGGCCATGTAGACGCGCAGGTAGTGCGTCTCGGTCTCGTAGTTCGGGCCCCATACCTCCTGCAGGAGTTGCCGGCCCGTGACGAGGCGCCCGCGGTGCCGGGCCAGCATTTCGAGCAGCTGCCATTCGGTGGGCGTCAGGCGCACCTGCGTGCCGGAGCGCAGGGTGACCCGCTTGGCGGCGAGGTCGACGGTGAAGTCCACCGCGTCCACGACGGGCTCGTCCCTTCCGGGGGTGGCCCGCCGGGTGGCCGCACGTAGCCGGGCGAGGAGCTCGTTCATGCCGAACGGCTTGGTGACGTAGTCGTCGGCGCCGGCATCGAGCGCCTCGACCTTCTGCGTCTCCTGACCGCGCGCCGACAAGACGATGATCGGCGCGCTCGACCAGCCGCGGATCCCGCGGATCACCTCGGTGCCGTCCATGTCGGGCAGGCCCAGGTCGACGATGACGACATCGGCGTGGTCGCGTGCCATCGCCGCGAGTCCGGACGCGCCGTCCGACGCGGTGCTGACGGTGTACTCGCGGGCGACGAGGTTGATCCGCAGCGCGCGCAACAGAGCCGCTTCGTCGTCGATGACGAGCACCCGGGTCACGGCCGGACGCCGGCCGCGTCGTGGGTCGGCGCCGCGACAGGCAGGTCTACCCGCATGGTCAGCCCGCCGCCACGCGTCGTCGTCGCGGTGATCCGCCCGCCGACGGCGTCGACGAACCCCTTCGCGACGGCAAGGCCGAGCCCGACGCCGCCGGCCGCGCGCTGGTCACCGAGTTGCTGGAACGGCTCGAAAACCCGCTCCCGCTGATCCGGCGCGATGCCAGGACCGTGGTCGATCACCGACACGGTGACCGTGTCACCCGTGGCAGCGGCCGCCAGGGTCGGCGGACGGCCCGGCGGCGAGTAGCGCAGCGCGTTGGCCACGAGGTTCGCCAATGCACGCTCGAGCAGTCCGGGATCGGTGGCGAGCAGC
>DASXRA010000228.1:0-2199 GCA_036506855.1 Jatrophihabitantaceae bacterium | reverse complement strand
GGGTCTGCAGGTGCCCGACGCGGGCGACCTCCTGGCGGATGTTGTGGGTTGCACCCTTGATCACGAGATGCGCGACGTGTGCGGCGTGCCGGTGCGTCGCGGCATGGCTCGCGGCGTCGGCCGACGAAGCGCCCGCGGTGGCGAGGATGGCTGCGGTGCCGGCGGTTCCGGCCAGAAGTACGGCGATGCGGCGGTTCATGGAGGTTCCTTTCCTGGGTCCAGTCGCGACGCCCTGGGGGGAGGCGGTTCGCACCGTCCACATCGACGCGGCGGCGCCCCGCTTGAGGCCCACTGCAATACAGGCAGCAATCAGCCAGGCACACGCTGTGCAAGAACGGACGAACCGCGCGTCAGTGCGACTCGCGGCCGACGGCACTGCCGCGGCGTCCGCGCAGGAATCCGAAATCCACGCCGTCCGGGGCCTGCAGGACATGCTGCGTGTACAGCCACGAATAGCCACTGGCCGGGCGATCATCCGGCGGGCTCCAGGCGGCCCGGCGCAGCGCCAACTCGGCGTCGGTGACCTCGAGCGTCAGACGGCGCGCCGGCACGTCCAGCGCGATGACGTCACCGGTGCGGACGAGCGCCAGCGGCCCACCGACCGCGGACTCCGGCGAGACGTGCAGCACGACCGTGCCGTAGCCGGTGCCGCTCATCCGCCCGTCGCAGACGCGGACCATGTCGCGGACGCCCTCGCGCAGCAGCTTCGCCGGCAGCGGGACGTTCGAGACCTCGGGCATGCCCGGGTATCCGCACGGCCCGGCCCCACGAATCACCAGCACGTCGGACGCCACCACGTCGAGGTCGTCGTCGTCGGACACCGCGTGGTACGCCTCGGGGGAGTCGAAGACGATGGCCCGGCCGCGGTGCCGCAGCAGTTTCGGGGACGCGGCCGACGGCTTGATCACCGCGCCGTCCGGGCAGAGATTGCCGCGCAGCACAGCAGTGCCGCTGCCGGCCGGCTGCACCGGCGAAGCCACGGACCAGATCACCTCGCGGTTCCAGCACGGGGCGCCGCGCGTGCTCTCGTCCATGGACGTGCCGGTGACGGTGAGCGGCGAACCGTGCAGCAGCCCGGCGTCGAGCAGCTCGCGGATCACCGCCGACAGGCCGCCCGCGTAGCAGAAGTCCTCCATCAGGAACCGCCCGGACGGCAGCAGGTCGACGAGCATCGGCACGTCGCGTCCGAGCACGTCGAAGTCGTCGAGCGTCAGCGGCACTTCGAGCCGCCCGGCGATCGCCAGCAGGTGCACGATCGCGTTGGTGGACCCGCCGATTGCGGCGTTGACCCGGATCGCGTTCTCGAGGGCGTCGCGCGTCATCACCCGGCTGGGCGTCAGGTCCTCGCGCACGAGCGCGACCGCCCGCGCGCCGGCAGCCTGGGCCGTCTCGTAGCGCCGCGCGTCGACGGCAGGCCAGGACGCGGAGCCGGGCAGCTGCATGCCGAGCGCCTCGGCCATGCACGCCATGGTCGACGCGGTGCCCATCGTCATGCAGTGGCCGTTGGATCGCGACATGCAGCCCTCGGCCACGGCGCAGTCTGCCTCGGTCATCCGGCCGGCCTTGACCTCGGCCTCGAACTTCCAGACGTGCGTGCCCGAGCCGATGTCTTCGCCACGGAACTTGCCGTTGAGCATCGGACCGCCGGTCACCATGATCGCCGGCAGGTCGACACTGGCCGCCGCCATGAGCAGCCCGGGCGTCGTCTTGTCGCATCCGGACAGCAGCACGAGACCGTCCAGCGGGTTGGCGCGGAAGAGTTCCTCGGCCTCCATCGCCAGCAGGTTGCGGTAGAGCATCGTTGTCGGGCGCATCAGCGTCTCGCCCAGCGCCATCACCGGGAACTCCAGCGGGAAGCCGCCCGTCTGCCAGACGCCACGCTTCACTGCCTCGGCCACCCGGTGCAGGTGCGCGTTGCACGGCGCGAGCTCGGACCAGGCCGTGGCGATGCCGATCACCGGGCGCCCATCGAACACGTCCGGCCCGAAGCCCTGGTTGCGCATCCAGGAGCGGTAGATCATGCCGGAGCGACCGGATGCGCCGAACCAGCTCTGGCTGCGCCGCTGGGCTGGAACCGTTGACATGCGCGACTCCTCGATCGGACGGGCCACCACGACGACATGATCTACAGGTGTCAATGGCACTCTTCGATCCAGTCGTGACAGCGCCGGGCAATTACATTCAGGCCGTCCTGTCGCA
>DASXRA010000227.1:0-5011 GCA_036506855.1 Jatrophihabitantaceae bacterium | reverse complement strand
CGGGAGCGCGATGCGTTCGCCCATGCCCCCGTCGGACCAGCGGGCATATGTATAGCGCGAATTTGGCTTCACGGAAAGACAACACGCGATCTTGGTCGGGACCTTTGGCTCTAACAACGGGCCAAAATGCCGTAGAGCCGGGCACAGAGCTGCCCTAAAGTGCGCCGCGGACGCAGCCGACCCGATCGCCAGCTGGCGCGCTAAGTCACGAGAGTGTCACTCTCTGTACACGGACTAGCCGCCGTCGTCCTTTTCGGCGAGCTTGAATCCGCGCCGGACGCCGGCCTCGAACGCCCCACCGGGCAGCAGCCACCTCAGCAACGTGAACTGCGTGGCTTCCCTGGTGACCTTGTTGCGCAGCGCCGGGTGCGCGTCGTTGGCGATCGCCGCGACCTTGCGGGCGACGACGTCCGGTCCCGGTGCCTTGCGCCCGTACTCGTCCATCACCCCGAACGCCCGATCGCGCGGGCCGGCGTAGGCGTCCATCGCGGTGGCCTGCGGCGTCGCGTACAGCGCGGTCTTGATGTAGCCGGGTTCGACCAGCGCGACCTGGATGCCGAACGGCCGCACCTCGTGCCGGAGGGTCTCCATCAGGCCCTCGACGGCGAACTTGCTCGCGTTGTAGTGCCCCCAGAACGGCACCGGCACGAGGCCGGCCAGCGAGCTGACCGTGATGATGTGGCCCTGCCTGCGCTCACGCATCTCCGGCAACACTGCAAGGGTCATCCGCGCGACGCCGAAGTAGTTGGTCTCGAACTGCGCCTTCGCGTCGGCGACCGTGGCCTCCTCGATGGCACCCGCGCGCAGCTGTCCCGCGTTGTTGACCAGGACGTCGATCCGCCCCGCTTTGCTGCGGACTTGGTCGACGCCTGCCCGAACCGATGCGTCGTCGGTGACGTCGACCGTGACGTGCTCGATCCGGCTGCCCGGGTCCGAGGGCGCACGACGGCTCGCGTCGAACACGCGCATTCCCGCTGCGAGGAGCCGCTCGGCGATCGCGGCGCCGATTCCCGACGATGCGCCGGTAACGACAGCGACCCGGTCGTGCGTCATCGCGTCATCTCCTCGGAGTCGGACGCGAACCTATCTCGCTTCGAGGCCGTGCACGAGCATCTCCGCAACGTGAATGAGCCGGGCCCCGAGCAAATCGCCCGAGGCCCGGCTTAACGCTGCGCTGCCAGCTCGACGCTGAGCTGGCAGCTCGAGGCTCAGCCAGCCGCCAGCGCGGGCAGCAGGTTAGCCGCGTTGGGAGTGCCGAGTCCGGTGACCGGGTCCCAGCCGGTCGTGGCCGGGTAACCCGGGACGGCCGGGTTGGCCTGGTTGTTGCCCGTGGTTACGTCATAGAAGTACGTGCCGTAGTTGGGCCCGTTGGCCAGCGCGTACAGCGCCGGGTTGATCATGCCGAGGCCGTGCCCGGCGATCTGGTCGGCGATGGCGACCAGAGCGGCCCACTGCGGGCAGCCCGATGACGTGCCGCCGACGACGTACCAGCCGGCGCTGCACGGGTTGCCGCCCGGGCAGATCAGCCCGCTGTCCGCGTCGCCGGGCGCCGTGTCATAGACGAGGACGCCGGTACGCGAACTGGCCTGGTAGGCGATGTCCGGGACGCCGCGCGTCGCGCCGATCGCCGTCGACCCCACCGGCAGGGTGTTCTGGTAGCTGGGCTTGCCGAACACGTGGCTGAACCCGCCGCCGGAGCCGATCCAGCCGATCTCGCGGTTGGGCTGGTTCTGGCAGTTCACCGGCGGGCTCGTGTTGTCGACGGTGGTGCCGGTAACGGCGTTCGTGCACAGGTACGTGCCACCGACGGCCGTCACCAGCGGGTCGGATGCCGGCCACTCGACGGTCGGGAACGGGAACGTGGTCGGGTGGTCGACCGGGGTGAACGAGCTGTTCGCCGTACCGCCGTCACCCGAGCTGCCCAGCACCGTCACACCGTTCGCGGCCGCCGAGACGAACGCGTGGCGAAGGTTCTGCAGCGCCTGCGTGCTGGCGAACGCGTCCTCGGCGGAGGCAAAGCTCTGCGAGATCACGGTCGCGAGATGGTGATCGACGACGTACTGCTCGGCGTTCATCATCGTCGGGAAGCCCTCGACGCCGAGCGTCTCAGCTGGGTTGGTGGTGATGTTGAGGATGTTCGCGCCCGGCGCGATCGCATGTGCCCACTCGACATCGAGGGCTACCTCGAGCGCCCAGATGTTGCGGGTCTGGATGCCGGGGTTCTGGGCGCCCGCCGGCGGCGCCTTCACCATCGTCTTGCCGTTCCAGTAGACGTGCTGGAACGTCGGCGTGCCGGCCGCGCAGGACGCACCTGGCTCACCGCACATGTGCGGTGTGCCCATCGCGTCGTTGAACACCTTCAGGTCCGAGGCCATGTTCGGGTTGCCGAACGAGTCGATGATCGCGATCGTCTGGCCGCGGCCATCCTTTCCGGCCGCGATCAGCGGGCTGACGTTGTAGGAGTTGCGCATCGACGTCGGCGTGAAGCAGCGGCGCCCTACCGGGAGGTTTGCCGAGTTGCACTGCGCCTGGGTCGGCGGCGTCTCCGATGCGGACAGGAACTGGAAGTCGCTGACGGTGGGAACCGGTGCGGGC
This sequence comes from Jatrophihabitantaceae bacterium, assembly GCA_036506855.1. Lineage (GTDB taxonomy): Bacteria > Actinomycetota > Actinomycetes > Mycobacteriales > Jatrophihabitantaceae > DASXRA01. The sequence continues at coordinate 2,416 of DASXRA010000227.1, read as the reverse complement.
AGCGCGCCGAGCGCACCGCCGCCGCCTGCGGGAACGAGTCCCACCGCGGCGAGAACACACGCCGCTAGCAGGACGAGAGAACGTCTGGATCGCAACAACCGCGCCATGTGGAACCCCGATCGTCGTTGACGGATACGCCGTCGACACCCGCGCGGCGTGGCGTTGATCGTCCTACCCGGCACATCGCTTGCCAAGACGAGCGGTGACATCGACAGCGCAGTGCCATGGCCTCGTGGTGCCGCCGCTCAGGCAATGGGTTCAGCTGCACGGACGATCGCGGGCAAACCGGGTGATCACCTGCGGATCGCGCACCTTCGGTGGTGCAGGAACCGCAGGTGATCAAGACCGGCAGCGAGCAGTCAACGTCCCAGCGGCAGCGAGATGCCGTACTGGCGGAACTTGCGGTAGATCGTCGCGCGCGACATGCCGAGCGCGCTGGCGGCGTTGGCCGGGCGCTGGTCGTTGTCGAGCAGAGCCTGCACGATGGCGTCGCGCTCCAAGGCTTCGAGCGGCGTCAGCACGCGGTGGCCCGACGTCCGCGCCTCTGGTGGCAGGTCGCCGACCTCGACGACGCCCGAGTGCCGCAGCTTGACGATCTCGCCCAGCAGCCTGCGCAGCTGCGTCACGTTGCCGGGCCAGGTCAGGCGGCGCAGCTGGGCCATCGCCCGCGCCGACACCGTGAGCCTGTCCTCGCCGACGAACTGGCCGAGCAGATGCCGCACGAGATCTGGCAGATCGTCGATGTGGTGGCGCAGCGGCGGCACCTCGATCGTGCGCGGGAACGCGGTGACCAGGGCGTTCGCCGGCAGGTCGGCCGACGTCAAGGTGATGGCCAGACGCGCACGATCGGCCGGTGAGTCGTCGTCAACGCCGAGTTCGAGCAGCTGGTCGGCGAGGAGTTCAGCCGTCTGGTCGTCGAGGCGGTCGGCGTGGGCCAGCACGACCATCGTCCCGGGTGCGGACGCCGCGTCATCGAGCGCGGCCAGCCACGCTTCCGTCCCGCCGGGCTTCGGCGGCTCCAGGATCCGATAACTGCGCGTGGGATTGTGCAGTGCATGGACGGCGCGCAGCAGGGCGCGCTTGCCGGTACCGGGCTCGCCGGCCAGCGCCAGCCACTCGCCGGTCTCGTAGCACGAGTTGACCTGCTGGACGCAGCGCGCCCACACGGCGCTGGATCCGACCACGCCGGGCAGCGTCAGCGACGAGCGGACGCCGCGGATCAACGCTGCGCCGGGCGTGGTTCGAGGGGCGTCCTGCACGAGGCGGACTCGGACCAGGGTTCCCGCCTGGCCGGCCTGACTGAATACCGAGGCGCACTTGAGGTGCGCCGACCGGCCGCTCGGCAACTCGACGGTGCGCGTCATCACGCGGTCGTCCATGCGGAGCATGTCGGCGGCGTACGCGAGCAGCGACTGCTGCTCGCCGGCGTCGAACAGCAGGCGCACCTGCTCGTTCATCATCACGACGTCGTTGTTGATCGCCATCACCGGGCCGCCGGACTGCTGGCAGGCCTTGAGATACTCCTGGAAGAGCGCGAACTCGCGCAGGTCGGTCTGGGCCAGCAGCTCTTCCTCGATCTGGCGTGCCGTGGCGGACGCGAGCGCCATGAGCATCGCGCCCGGCGCGTGCGCCCAGGACGTGAGGTCGAGGATGCCGACGACGTTGCGACGGGTCGGGTGGTGGATGGGCGCCCCCGCGCACGCGAACTGGCCGAGCTGGTGGGTGTAGTGCTCGCGGCCGTCGACCAGGGCCGGCTGCCCGCTGCTGATGGCGGTGCCGATCCCGTTCGTCCCAGCGAACTCCTCGGCGTAGCTGTACCCGGGCGCCAGCGACACGGCGTCGAGGCGTCCGGTCAGGTCGTGGCTGGTCGTCCGGCGGTCCAGCACGATTCCGGCGTGGTCGGTCAGGATGATGCTGACCGGCTCGTCCTGAAGCTGCTGGTGCAAGGTGTCGAGGATGGGCGTTGCGCTGCGCAGCAGGGGTGTCGGGCTGTCGCGGTCGTGCAGGTACGGGACGTTGATCCGGTCGACATCGATGTGGTTCTCCTGGCTGCGTTGCCAGGACGCCAGGATGATGCGCCGAACGTTGAGGTCGGCGTCCACACTGCGACTCAGGAAGCGCTCCCGGGCGCGCGCGACGTCGTCAGCCGTCGCGATGCCACGGTCGCGTTCCTGCATCGGCGTTCCCCCGCACTCGTCTCGACTGATTGCGACGCCGGTCGCACCACAGTAACCCGGGGCGATGGGTTCGGAATCTCAAAATGAGACAGCAGTCGTTCGACGACGGAAACACAGATGTGCTTCACCCCAACTTGTCACGCCCTCGTCGCTTCACCTCCCGCGGACGGTAGGACAAGTCGGCAGACGACGTCGACCTCAGCCGACCGATGGGCCGAGGCCGAGTGACTGCGGCGTGC
>DASXRA010000226.1:0-27072 GCA_036506855.1 Jatrophihabitantaceae bacterium | reverse complement strand
CAAGGGCAGCGAGAAGGGTGACTCGGCAAGCGTGCCGTTCACCGTGGTGGACGAGAACGGCACCACGCAGGGCGTCGCGCTGATGAAGAAGCAGAGCGGCAAGTGGAAGATCTGCGACATCAGCGAGTCCGGCAGCGGCGGCGGCAGCGCTTCAGCCAACCCGACGGACGTCCCGACCGACTTCCCCACCGACTTCCCCACCGACTTCCCGACCGACTTCCCCACGGACTTCCCGACCGACCTCCCGACGGGCGGGACGGGCGGCAGTTTCTGCATCACCCCACCGAGCGGCCTGCCGAGCGGGACGCCGACCTGCTTCCCCAACTAGGCGCCGAGGAGTACTGAAAATGAGCACCGCGCTGGAAGCGACCATCGTGCCGATCACCCTCACCGTCGGCGGCCGGACCGGGCTCACCCTGTGGGCCCCGCCGTGGGAGGACGAGGAAGGCGAGGAGTGGCAGGGTTTCCTCGGCGACGGCGCCAAGATCCTGCTGTTCCCGAATACCCGCGAGCTGGCCGACTTCATCGCCTCGGGCGAGGAGAACGACCTGTCTGACCATCCGGCGTGGGGACGCGTCCAGAAGCTGACGCCCGACGACCTGCGCCCGGTCGGCGACGACGCCTATGACCTGGACCAGGTCTACGAATGGGCCGCGGGCGAGCCGGATCCCGTGCATGTGTCGGCGCTGGCCAATGTCGTCGACATGGTCGAGAAGATCGCCGACAGCTGCGACGACGGCGCGCTGCGCCGCCTGGTGGGCAGCACGCCGGAGTACGAGGAGCTGGTCAGCGACGAGGTCAGCTACCAGGGCAAGGACGGCCGCAAGCGCTGGAGCGAGCTGGGCGACGTCATCGCCGAGACGTGGGAGCGCGCGATCGCCCGCGTCGAGAGCTGGTTGAACTGGCGCGGCGACTTCGCCGAGAACGACCTCGACGCCGAGTCGGTGTGGGACCGCGTCGGCGCGGAGCCGATCGAGCTCGTCCTGGCGGACGCCACCTATCTGACGATCCGGGCCGAGGTCGAGGACGAGGTGCTGTTCCTCGGCGAGGAGGGAAACATCTCCGTGTTCACCGAGCCGGCCGACCTGGCCCGGTACTGCCGGACCGCCGACCAGCACGAGCTCACCCGGCTGGAGCGGTGGGAGGAGCTCGAGGACGCCGACGACGACGCCTTTGAGGTGTCGCCTGATGCCAGCTACGACCTGACCGCCCCGTCGGCGCGGGCGGCCGACTTGCTGCGCGAACTCGTCGCCTTCTGCGACCTCGACGAGGATTCCGGCGCGCTGGACGACCCGATCGACCCCGAGCGCTGGACGTCCCTCGTCGAAGAGGTCGAGACGTGCCTGCAGCTGGAGGACTGAACCTCGACGCGGTCACCATTGCCGAGCTGCACGGCGCGATGGCGTCCGGGCAGCTCACCGCCGCTGCGCTGACCCAGGCTTACCTGGACCGCATCGACGCCCTCGACGCGCAGCTCGGCTCGGTCCTCGCGGTCCATCCGGTCGCTCTGGCCGACGCCGAAGCCAGCGACGAGCGCCGCCGCGCAGGAGCCCGGCCGCGCCCGCTCGAAGGCGTCCCGGTGCTCGTCAAGGACAATGTCGCGGTCGCCGGGCTGCCGACGACGGCCGGGTCGCGGGCACTGCTCGAATCGATGCCCGCCGACGCCCCACTGGTCAGCCGGCTGCGCGACGCCGGAGCGATCATCCTGGGCAAGACGAACCTGTCGGAGTGGGCCAACTTCCGCGACGAGCATTCCACCAGCGGGTGGAGTGCCGTCGGCGGTCAGACCCGCAACCCGCATGTCCTGGATCGCAGCACGTCAGGGTCGTCGGCCGGCTCAGCCGCCGCCGTCGCCGCGTCGCTCGCCCAGGTGGCGGTCGGCACCGAGACCGACGGCTCGATCATCTCGCCGGCCGCCGTCTGCGGCATCGTCGGCGCCAAGCCCACGTTCGGGACCGTGCCCGGCGCGGGCATCGTCCCGCTCTCGTCGTACCAGGACACCCCCGGTCCGATCGCCCGCCACGTCCCCGACGCCGCGCTGCTGCATGCCGTGCTCTGTGGCACCCCACCGCCGGACCTGCGCGGCGCCACCCTGCACGGCGCGCGCATCGGCGTGTGGCGCCCGTCCGACCTCGACGCGCCGGTAGCGGACGTCTTCGACGCGGCGCTCGCCGCTTTGAGCGCCGAGGGAGCAACCGCGACCGACGTCGAGGTCGATTCGTCCGCGACCCAGGACGCGGAGTGGCCGGCCCTGTTGGCCGAGTTCCGCCACGACATCGACGCCTACCTGGCCACCGCGCAGGATGCGGCCGCGCATAGCCTCGCCGAGCTGATCGCGTTCAACAAGGCCGACCCGGACGAGCTGGCGTACTTCGGACAGAGCCTGTTCGAGCAGGCGCTCGCCGCCCCCGATCTCGACGACCCGACCTATCGCGAGCAGCGTGCCGCGGCCACTCGCGAGGCGCGTGCCGTGCTCGACCGTGCCCTCGCCGGCGTGGACGCGATCCTCACGCCCAGCAACGACCCGGCCTGGCCGATCGACTACGCCGCGGGCGACATCTACCACGTCGAGACGACCACGCCGGCCGCCGTTTCGGGCTACCCGTCGATCAGCGTCCCGGCCGGATTCGCCGGCCTGCTGCCGGTCGGGGTGAGCCTGATCGGGCGCGCGGGCAAGGACGCCGACCTGTGGCGGCTGGCCTACGCGTTCGAGCAGGCCGTGCCAGCGCGCCGTGCGCCCACCTACCGGGCGGGCGCCGGCTGATCGAGATCGAACAGGTCGGGCCGGATCTCGCCCGCGGCTGAACGCGCCGCATCGGCGTCGGCGTCGGCCGCCTTCTCCTGCGAGGAACGTTCGGCCTCGACGCGCGCCGCGTAGTGCTGGATCTCGTCCTCGCGGCGTGCGGCGTCCCAGCCGAGGATGTCGCCGGCGAGATCGGCGACCGCCTCCGCGGACTCGATGCCGCGATGCGGGTACTCGATGGAGATCCGGGTGCGCCTGGTAAGCACATCCTCGAGGTGCAGCGCGCCCTCGTGGGTCACCGCGTAGCGGATCTCGGCCATCAGGTAGTCGGGGGCTCCCGGCACGGTCTGCAGCAGCTCCGGCGCCGCGAGGCCCGGTTCGAGCACGTCGCGGATCATCGACCCGTACCGATCGAGCACGTGCCGGACCCGGTACGGATGCAGCCCGTACTCGGCGGCGAGCGCGTCGACCTGGTTGCGCATCGCGAAGTAGCCGTCCGCGCCGAGCAGCGGCACCTTGTCCGTGCACGACGGCGGGACGAGCTTGGGCAGGTCGCCGGCCCCGGCGTCGACCGCGTCGGCCGCCATCACCCGGTACGTCGTGTACTTGCCGCCCGCGATCGAGATCAGACCCGGCACGACGCGGGCCACGTCGTGCTCGCGCGACAGCTTGGACGTCTCCTCGGACTCGCCGGCCAGCAGGGGCCGCAGCCCGGCGTACACGCCCTCGATGTCGTCGTTCGTGAGTGGCGTGACGAGCACAGCGTTGACGCGCTCGAGCAGGTAGTCGATGTCGCTGCGGGTGGCCGCCGGGTGGGCTAGGTCGAGCGTCCAGTCGGTATCGGTGGTGCCGATCAGCCAGTGGTTCTTCCACGGGATCACGAACAGCACGGATGACTCGGTGCGCAGGATCAGCCCGGCGTCGCCGGTGATCTTCTCCCGTGACACGACGACGTGCACGCCCTTGGACGCTCGCACCTTGAAGCGTCCCTGCGCGCCGGACAGCGCCTGGATCTGGTCGGTCCAGACGCCGGTGCAGTTGAGGACCACCCCGGCGCCGACGGTGATCACGCGCCCGTCCTCGACGTCACGGACTCGGACGCCCACGACGCGGTCCGACTCGCGAGCGAATCCGACCGCCTGCGACGAGGACCGGACGACGGCGCCGTACCGCGCCGCCGTCCGGGCGATCGTGAGCGTGTGCCGGGCGTCGTCCACCTGCGCGTCGTAGTAGCGCACCGCGCCGATCAGGGCGTCGCGGCGCAGTCCGGGGAACAGCCGCAGCGCCGCCGCCCGAGTCAGGTGCTTCTGCCCGGCGCTCGTCGGCCCGGCCATCGTGTCGTACAGCGCGAGGCCGGACGCGACGTACGGGCGCTCCCAGGCCCGGTGCGTGAGCGGGTACAGGAACGGAACCGGCTTGACCAGGTGCGGGGCCAGGTAGCTGGTCGTCAGCTCCCGCTCGCGCAGTGCCTCGCGGACCAGGCCGAACTCGAGCTGTTCGAGGTAGCGCAGGCCGCCGTGGAAGAGCTTCGACGAGCGGCTCGACGTGCCGGACGCGAAGTCGCGGGCCTCGATCAGCGCCACCGTGAGGCCGCGCGTGGCCGCGTCCAGTGCCGCCCCGGCACCGGTCACGCCGCCGCCGATGACGACCACGTCGAACGTCTCGCCGGCCATCCGCAGCCATGCGGCTTCGCGGTAGCCCGCATCGAGTCGCGACGCGGCACCGCCCCGCGGGATCGACGGCGGACTCCCCTCCACACCTGGCACGCTAGCGCAATGCCACACGTCGTCGCGGCGATCGACCAGGGCACGACGTCGAGCCGCTGCATGATCTTCGACCACGACGCTGCCGTCGTCTCGGTCGCGCAGCTCGAGCATGCCCAGCACTTTCCGCGGCCTGGCTGGGTGGAGCACGACCCGGTCGAAATCTGGACGAACGTCGCGCAAGTCGTCTCCAACGCGCTGTCCCAGGCAGGCGTCAACGCCGGCGACGTCGCCGCGTTGGGCATCACCAACCAACGGGAGACCACCGTGGTGTGGGACCGCGCGACCGGCGAGCCGATCGCCCCGGCCGTCGTCTGGCAGGACACCCGCACCCAGGCGATCTGCGACTCGCTCGGCGCGCTCGGCGGGGGTGCGGACCGGTACCGCCCACGGGTCGGGCTGCCGCTGGCGACGTATTTCGCCGGGCCGAAGGCGCGCTGGCTCCTCGATTCCGTGGACGGGGTGCGCGCCCGGGCCGAGAGTGGCGAGCTCGCGTTCGGCACGATCGACAGCTGGCTGCTGTGGAAGCTGACCGCCGGCGCCCTACACGCCACGGATGCGACCAACGCGTCCCGGACGATGCTGATGGATCTCGACACCCTCGCCTGGGATCCGGGCATCGCCGCCGAGGTGGGCGTTCCGACACCGACGTTGCCGGAGATCCGCTCGTCCTCGGAGGTGTATGCCGAAGTCAGCGGCCTGGACGCGCTGCGCGGTGTGCCGATCGCCGGCATCCTGGGCGACCAGCACGCGGCCACGTTCGGGCAGGCCTGCCTGTCGCCGGGCGAGGCCAAGAACACCTACGGCACCGGCAACTTCATGCTGCTCAACACGGGCATCGATCGCGTGCGGAGCTCGCATGGGCTGCTCACCACCGTCTGCTACGCACTTGCCGGCGCGGCGCCCGTCTACGCCCTCGAAGGCTCGATCGCCGTCACCGGCGCGCTCGTGCAGTGGCTGCGCGACAACCTCGGCCTGATCGCCTCGGCGGGCGAGGTCGAGGCGCTGGCCCGGACCGTCGACGACAACGGCGGCGCCTACTTCGTCCCGGCGTTCTCCGGGCTGTTCGCGCCGTACTGGCGACCCGAGGCACGCGGCGCCCTGGTCGGGCTGACCCGGTACGTCAACCGCGGGCACATCGCGCGCGCCGCGCTGGAGGCGACCGCGTTCCAGAGCCGCGAGGTGCTCGACGCGATGAACGCCGATTCCGGCGTCGCGTTGTCGACGCTCAAGGTGGATGGCGGCATGGTGGGCAACGAGCTGCTCATGCAGTTCCAGGCCGACATCCTCGGCGTTCCGGTCGTGCGTCCCGTCGTGGCCGAGACGACGGCACTGGGCGCCGCGTACGCCGCCGGTTTGGCTGTCGGCTTCTGGCAGAGCACCGACGAGATCCGCGCCAACTGGACCGCCGATCGCGAGTGGCAGCCGTCCATGCCCGCCTCGCAACGCGAGGAGCTCTACACCCAGTGGAAGAAGGCCGTGACGAAAACGTTCGACTGGGCAATCTGACGCCGCGTGACTACCCTCCTCACCGAGCTCGAAATCGACGGGAAGCTGATTCGCTCGCCGATTGCGCGTGAACGTCCAACGCGGGACGGCGGGATCGGATCGTTGCCAGGCACGCCGTTGCCAGCCCCACCACCGCTCGCTCTCGATGCCGTACGGCTCGCCGACGTCGTGCACCTTCAAGTGCGCCGGAAAGTACCGGCCACCTCGATCAAATTTGTCGCTGTCCGGGTGATACGCGGTTAGCTCGCCGAGCTCGTCGTTCATGACGGCCAAGTAGAACCCGAGTGCCCCGAAGATCCGCTGGACCGTACTTATCGAGGGATCGACCGTCTCGCCGGATTCGATCCGCGGCACCGTGACGCGGGGCAGCCCGGCACGCAACGCCACGTCCCGCTGGCTCAACCTCGCCCACCAGCGCGCCGCACGGATCATGTCGGCGACCTGCAGCACCGAATGATCGACCGGTTCGCGAGTGTGTCTGCGCACGCCGTCAACTATCGCCACATGCCGCACGCCGGGAAATCCACGCCGCCAATCTGTGGATATCGTCTGGTCGCTCGACCTGGCTGTGGATAAGAGCCGCGCGGTCGGGCGTGTCGCGCCCGTCCGACCATGCGACTTCAGTCGCTTGTGGTCTGCCTACATCAATGTGTGCAGAGCACAAGCAAGTCGCACAAGCACCCCTTCTCGCGCGGCACCCGGTTTCTCGCGCGGCACCGGTTTCTCGCGCGGCACCCGGCTTCTCGCGCGGCACCCGGTTTCTCGCGCGGCACCCGGTCCGCTGGCCGACCGTTGCAACAGCCGTCGCTTGCACTGTGCCTACATCAATGTGAGCAGAGCACAAGCACGGCACAGAGCGGGCCGACCGGCTGCGATAGTGGCCGGATGAGGTCCATCGGCGTGGCCGCGGTGGTGATCGTGGGCGCGCTGGCGGGATGCACGTCGGGCGGCGGGCCAACGGCCCCGATCGCGACGACCACGCCGACGACGTCTCCGGTCGAGTCAACTGCGCCCGCGACGCCGCCCAGCACGTCCCTGACGCCCAGCACGTCTCCGTCGGCCGGCTCGGCCGCGTCCACGCCGCCGACCTCGGCCCCGCCGCGAACGGTCCAGCAGATTCTCGCCGCGATGCCGGAAGCCGAGCGGGTCGGGCAACTATTCATGGTCGGCGCGGCGTCGACGGGCACCGACCAGGCCGCGATAACGGCGATCACCCGGTATCACGTCGGCTCGGTGATCCTGATGGGCCAAGGCCCGACAACCATCGCGCGGACGGCAGGAGCCACGGCCGGACTACAGCGCCGCGCAGGCCCGATCGGGCTGTTCGTGGCGACCGATCAGGAGGGCGGCGAGGTCCAGCGGCTGCACGGTGACGGCTTCTCGTCCATTCCCAGCGCCCTGCGGCAGGGCGCCGGATCTCCGGCAAGCCTGCGCAACGACGCGAAGCGCTGGGCCGCCCAGTTGAGAGCCGCCGGCGTCAACCTCGACCTCGCGCCGGTGGCGGACACCGTACCCAGCGCGAACTTCGCGCCGGCGAATCCGCCGATCGGTGCCCTCGACCGCGAGTTCGGCTTCGACCCGGGCACCGTCGCCAGGCACGCCACCGCGTTCGCGCAGGGCCTCGCCGACGCCGGCGTCGACGCGACGCTCAAGCACTTCCCGGGCCTCGGCCGGGTCACCGGCAACACCGACACGACGGCGGGCGTCACCGACCGGACGACCACGCGTCACGACGAGTACCTCGCACCCTTCGCCACAGCCGTGAAGGCCGGCGCGCCGTTCGTGATGATGTCGACCGCGTACTACAGCCGCATCGACCCGGGCCGGCCGGCCGCGTTCTCGCCCACGATCGTCACCGGGATGCTGCGCGGCGACCTGCACTTTCGCGGCGTGGTGATCAGCGACGACGTGGGCAGCGCCGCGCAGGTCGCGGCGTTCGCGCCAGGAGCGCGGGCCGTGGACTTCATCGCAGCAGGCGGCGACATGGTGCTGACCGTCGACTCGTCGCTGATGGGGCAGATGGCCGCGGCCGTGCTGGCACGGGCGAGGTCGGACGCCGGGTTCCACGCCCTGGTCGACGCGGCCGCCCTGCGCGTGCTCACCGCCAAGAAGGCGCGCGCCCTGCTCAGCCCATGAGGGCCGCGTACCCGGGTTTGATCACCTTGTTGATGACGTCCAGGCGCTCGTCGAACGGGATGAAGGCGCTCTTCATCGCGTTGATCGTGAACCACTGCAGGTCGTCCCAGCCGTAGCCGAACGCGTCGGCGAGCAGCGCCATCTCGCGGCTCATCGACGTCCCGCTCATCAGCCGGTTGTCGGTGTTGACGGTGACCCGGAAGTACAGCTTGCGCAGCAGGCCGATCGGGTGCTCAGCGATCGAGCGCGCCGCGCCGGTTTGCACGTTCGACGACGGGCACATCTCCAGTGGGATGCGCTTGTCCCGGACGTACTGCGCGAGCCGTCCGAGCACCGGGCCGCCGGAAACGTCGGCTATGTCATCGGCGATGCGCACGCCATGGCCGAGCCGGTCCGCGCCGCACCACTGGATCGCCTCCCAGATCGACGGCAGCCCGAACGCCTCGCCCGCATGGATGGTGAAGTGGAAGTTCTCCCGGCGCAGGTACTCGAACGCGTCCAGGTGCCGGGTCGGGGGGAAACCGGCCTCGGCTCCAGCGATGTCGAAGCCGACGACGCCCTGGTCGCGATAGGCGACGGCGAGCTCGGCGATCTCCGACGAGCGGGCCGCATGCCGCATCGCGGTCACCAGCGCGCCCACCCGGATCCGCTTGCCGCGCGCAGCCGCGGCCGCCTCGCCCTGCCGGAACCCGTCGAGGACGGCGTCGACGACCTGTTCGAGGGACAGCCCCGCGTCGACGTGCTGCTCCGGCGCCCAGCGGATCTCGGCGTAGACGACCCCGTCGTCGGCGAAGTCCTCGGTTGCCTCGCGGGCCACGCGGCTGAGGCCCTCCGCGGTCTGCATCACGCCGACGGTGTGCGCGAACGTCTCGAGATAACGCTCCAGCGAGCCGGAATCCGCACTGTCGCGAAACCACTGAGCGAGCTTGCCGGCCTCGGTCGCCGGCAACGCTCCGTAACCATCCCGCAGCGCAAGGTCGATTATGGTCTGTGGTCGCAGGCCACCGTCGAGATGATCGTGCAGGACCACCTTGGGAGCCGAGATAATGTGTTCTGTGGTGAATTCGGCCGGATGTGATGTGGGTTGCGATGTGGGCACGGCTGACACGCTAGCGCCCCCGACATCGAGCTTCAGGCAATATCGGCCATGCAGGTATTCACGAGTCCAGTGCACGGCTCTTCACGGGATAGTTGTTGAATACTGACATCGCGACATACGCGACTTGTGGTGCGCTGGTCGCCGCACGGAGCACAGATTGGCAGGTAGGGACGGGGATGGAGGGGCCGGCAGTCTCAGTCACCGGTCTGGTGAAGCGCTTCGGCGAGATACACGCCGTGCGCGGAATCGACCTGGCTGTTGACGCGGGCGAGACGTTCGGATTCCTCGGCCCAAACGGCGCCGGCAAGTCCACCACGATCAACGTCCTGTGCACCCTGATCCGCCCGACCGCGGGCTCCGCGCAGGTTGCCGGCTACGACGTAGTCACTGAACGCGACGAGGTACGCCGCAACATCGGCCTGGTCTTTCAGGACACCACCCTCGACGCCTACCTCACTGCCGAGCGCAACCTGCAACTGCATGCCGAGCTGTACGGCATGCCGCGCGGCGTCATCGACGCGCGGCTGCGCCAGGTGCTCGACATGGTCGGGTTGTGGGACCGGCGCGCCAGCAAGGTCAGCACGTTCTCCGGCGGCATGAAGCGACGCCTTGAGATCGCCCGTGGCCTGCTGCACTCGCCACGCGTGCTGTTCCTCGACGAGCCGACCATCGGCCTCGACCCGCAGACGCGCAGCTCGATCTGGAGCTACATCAACGAGCTGCGCCAGTCCGAGCAGATCACGATCTTCATGACCACGCATTACATGGATGAGGCCGAGTACTGCGACCGCATCGCGATCATCGACCAGGGCAAGATCATCGCCCTGGACACCCCGCAGGCGCTCAAGGCGAGCATCGGCGAGGATCGTGTGCGGATGCACACCGACGACGACGAGGTGGCCATTGCGGCCTTGCACGACCAGTTCGGCATCAGCGCAACGGTCGCCGAGGGCGGGGTGACGTTCGCCGTCGAGGAGGGCGAGCAGTTCATCCCCAAGCTGTTCGCCGACTTCCCGACGGGCATCCGTTCGGTGAACGTCTCGCGTCCGTCGCTCGATGACGTCTTCATGTCTTATACCGGGACGACGATCCGCGACGCCGAGACGAACGAGCCCGACCAGTTGCGCGCCGGCGCGGCGATCTTCGGACCGGGCAGGCGCAGATGAGTGCCGTTACTGTCTCGGGCTTGGCTCGGGTGCGGGTGCCGCCGCGATCGGCAGCCAGCGAGCTTCGGGCGATCAAGATCGTGTGGCAGCGCGAGCTGATCCGCTACTTCAGCGATCGGGTGCGTATCGGCACGTCGCTGCTGCAGCCCGTCCTGTTCCTGTTCGTACTCGGCACCGGCCTGTCGCAGCTTGCCTCGGAAGGCACCGGCGGGCTGAACCTGCGGACGTTCCTCTATCCCGGCATCCTCAGCATGACCGTGCTGTTCACGGCGATCTTCTCCGCCGCGTCCGTCGTGTGGGACCGCGAGTTCGGCTTCCTGCGCGAGATGCTCGTGGCGCCCGTCCGGCGCAGCTCGATCGTCATCGGCAAGTGCCTCGGCGGCGCCACGGTCGCGACGACGCAGGGCGTGCTGATGATCGCGATGGCTGGTCTCGTCGGCGTGCCGTACGCGCCGAGCCTGGTGCTAGCCGTCTTCGGACTGCAGATCGTGCTGTCGTTCATGCTCACCGCGTTCGGCCTGGTCGTGGCGGCACGCGTCAAGCAGATGCAGTCCTTCATGGCGCTGACCCAGATGCTGGTCATGCCGCTGTTCTTCCTGTCCGGGGCGATGTTCCCGCTCACCGGCCTGCCGACCTGGCTTACCGTCCTCAACCGATTCGATCCGCTCACCTACGCCGTCGACCCGATGCGCAGGGTCGTCTTCGACCATCTCGACCTCGAGCCCGCGGTACGTGCCCGTCTCGACCCGGGCGTGACCTGGGGAGGCTGGCACGTACCGCCGCTGGTCGAGGCGTGCGTGGTGCTTGCGCTCGGCCTGCTGCTGCTCGGCGTTGCCGTCGCCGAGTTCAGCCGGGACTGATGAGCCTGCCGCTGCCGCAGGTCGCCGTGCGGAGCACCGCGCACCGCGACGTCCCGCCCGATTCATTCGAGGTGACGGTCCGGCTGGTCTGCCGTACCGCGGATGCCGCTGCGGCGGCGACATCTCTGACGTCCGGCTTCGCCCGGATCGAGCAGACCATCGACTCGCTGCCCGGCGCCGACCTGACGTTCGCGCGCGGCTCGGTGTCGCAGCGCAAGACCATGTGGCGTCATCACTCGGACGGCGCGCAGATCACCGAATGGATCGCCGCCCGGCACGTCGTCGTCACCGGACGCGACAACGAGCGGGCCGGCGAGGTCATGCGTGCCTTCGCCGAGCTGACCGACACCGTCGACGGCATCGAGCTGCACGGGCCCTCGTGGCGCCTGGACAACGACAATCCGGCCTACGGTGAGGTGCAGGCCGACGCGGTGGGCGAGGCCCTGGCCCGGGCACGTCGCTACGCGGTGGCGCTCGGCGGCCGGCTGGGGACGCTCATCGAACTGGCCGACACAGGGCTCCTGGACGGCAGGCAGGTGCGGAACGAGTCGATGTCGTTGGGGTTGATGGCCGAAGGCTCGGGCGAGGGCTTCGAGACGATGGACTTCACGCCGGTGCCGGTCCAGATCAGCGCGACCGTCGATGCCCGCTGGGCGCTGATCGTCCCTTGAGCGCTCAGGCGATCCGCTCGATGACGAGCGGCCGCGCAGGCGGCGCGGCGCCGATGTCGTAGCCGCCGTCGAGCGCCCCGACGGCCCGGGCGAACCGCTCAGGCTCGTCGGCGTGCAGTTCGAGCAAGGGCTGGCCGGCCTGCACGCGATCGCCCGGCTTCGCGAGCAGCACGACGCCCGCGCCGGGCGAGACGGGATCCTCTTTGCGGGCGCGTCCGGCGCCGAGTCGCCAGGCGGCGACACCGACCGCGAGAGCGTCCAGGCGCGTGAGCACGCCAGAAGCCGGCGCCGTGACCACGTGCCTCTCGCGGGCGGAAGGCAGCGGCGCGTCCGGATCCCCGCCCTGCGCGCTGATCATGCGGCGCCAGACGTCCATGGCCCGCCCGTCGCGCAGCGCATCGGCCGGATCGACATCGCCCAGGCCTGCGGCGGACAGCATCTCGCGGGCCAGCGTCAAGGTCAGCTCCACCACGTCCGGCGGCCCGCCGCCGGCGAGCACCTCGAGCGACTCCGCGACCTCGAGGGCGTTGCCCGCGGTGCGGCCGAGCGGGGTGGACATGTCGGTGAGCAGCGCAACGGTCCGAACGCCGTGCGCGGTGCCGAGTGAAACCATCGCCGACGCAAGCTCGCGGGCGGCGTCGACGTCCTTCATGAACGCGCCGGTGCCGACCTTCACGTCGAGCACCAGGGCCGAGGAACCCTCGGCGATCTTCTTGCTCATGATCGAGCTTGCGATCAGCGGGATCGACTCGACCGTGGCCGTGACATCGCGCAGCGCGTACAGCTTGCGGTCTGCCGGCGCAAGCCCGTCGCCTGCCGCGCACACGACGGCGCCGACCTCGCGCAGCTGGCGCATGAACTCGTCGTTCGTCAGCGTCGCCCGCCAGCCGGGGATCGACTCGAGCTTGTCCAGGGTGCCGCCGGTGTGGCCCAGTCCACGTCCGGACAGCTGCGGGACGGCCGCGCCGCACGCGGCAACCAGTGGCGCGAGTGGCAACGTGATCTTGTCGCCGACGCCGCCAGTGGAGTGCTTGTCGGTGGTCGGTCTGTCCACAGTGGACAGATCTAGCCGCTCGCCCGAGGCGATCATGGCCGCCGTCCAGCGCGCTAGCTCGTCCGGTGCCATGCCGTTGAGCAAGATCGCCATCGCCAGCGCCGACATCTGCTCGTCGGCGACGGCGCCCCGGGTGTAGGCGTCGATCACCCAGTCGATCTGCTCGTCCGGTATCCGGCCGCGGTCACGCTTAACCGCGATGACATCGACCGCGGCGAACGGCTCGCTCACGGCAGGTCTTCGCGGCTGAACGCGAGCGGCAGCACTTCGACCATCGCCACCGGGCCCTCGGCCGTGTCGACGAGCAGGTCCGGTCCGCCGTGCTCCCACAGCAGTTGCCGGCAGCGACCGCAGGGCATCAACACGTTGCCGCGGAAGTCGACGCACGCGAACGCGACGAGGCTGCCGCCGCCCGAAGCGTGCAGTGCCGAGACGAGCCCGCACTCGGCGCACAGGCCGAGGCCGTACGAGGCGTTCTCGACGTTGCAACCGACGATCACCCGCCCGTCGTCGACCAGCGCCGCGGCGCCCACCGGGAACTGCGAGTACGGCGCGTACGCGTTGCCCATCGCCTCGAGCGCGGCACGCCGCAGCTTCGCCCAGTCAATGTCGGCCATGTATGTCTCCTAGATGGTTACCTGCAAGGACTGCACGCCACGTATGACGAACTCGGGGCGCCGCCGGGGCGTGGCGTCGAGCGCGAGCCCGGGAAACCGCGCAAGCAGCGTACGCAATGACGTCTGCAGCTCGACTCGCGCGAGCGGTGCGCCGACGCAGAAGTGGATGCCGGCCCCGAAGCCGAGGTGCGGGTTGTCGGACCGCGCGACATCGAACGTGTCCGGATCGGCGAAGACCGCCGGATCTCGATTCGCCGCGCCGAGCAGGGCGGCGATCTTCTGACCCTGCTCGACGACGACCGCCCCGACCCGGGTCGGGGCAAGAGCCGTCCGCTCGAACAGCTGCAACGGCGAGTCGTAGCGGATGAGCTCCTCAACCGCGGACGGGACAAGCGACGCGTCGGCGCGCAGCGCCGCGAGCTGCGCCGGATGGGCCAGCAGGGCCGTCACGCCATTGCCGACGACGTTGACGGTGGCCTCGTGGCCGGCGTTCAGCAACAGCGTGCACGTCGTGATCAGCTCGTCGACGGACAGCCGCGCGCCGTCCCGGTCGGTCTCGGCGATCAGCGACGAGATCAGGTCGTCGGCGGGCGTCCGGCGGCGAAGCGACACCAGCTCGCGCAGGTACTCGACGAACTCGGCTGACGCACGCTCGGCGGCTGCACGCTGCGCCACGGACACCGAGTACTCGTACATCTTCACGATCGCGTTCGACCAGGGGCGCAACAACGGCCAGTCCGGCCGGGGCACGCCGAGCAGCTCGGCGATCACCTGGACGGGCAGCGGCTCGGCATAGGCGGCGATCAGGTCGACGGGCGAGCCGTCCGCGCCGAGGTCGGCGACCCGGTCGGCCAGCTCGTCGGCCAGCAAGGCCACCCGCGGCCGCAACCGCTCGACGTGACCGCGCGCGAAGGCGCCAGCCACCAGCCGGCGCAGCCGGGTGTGCTCCGGCGGCTCGTTCTCGAGCAGGGAGTTGACATGGATCAGCGCGAACGCCGGCATCGGCTCGTCCGGCCAGCGCGGCGCCCAGATCCGGCCGAGCGTGCGCGCGCGCAGCACCGCGTTCGCCGCGTCGTGGGTGAAGGTGAGCCACATGCCGAGGCCGTCGTGCCATTGCACCGGCGCGCGACTGCGTGCCTCGGCGAAATGCGGGTACGGATCGGCGACGACTTCGGGCGAGGTCAGCTGCAACGTGGTCGCAGCGGTCACGTCCCCTGACCTTTGCGCCACGGTATGCCGTCGGCCGCGGGCATTCGCAATCGTTGCGACGCGAGCGCCAGGACGAGCAGCGTGATGATCTGCGGCGTGTATGTGACGAGCTCGATCGGGACGTCGTTCGTGCCCTTGTACCAGGCGAACACGAGCACGGCGCCGACGCCGGACGCGATGCCGGCCACCATCCGACGCCGCCACAGCGCGTAGGCAGCCACGACCAGCAGCAAGATCGCGACGAGCAGCAGCAGCGCGTGCACTGACTTGGCCCCGCCCCGGGACTGCACCGCGTCGGTGTACCCGAACAGGCCGGCGCCGGCCACGAGCCCGCCCGGGCGCCAGTTACCGAAGATCATGGCTGCCAGTCCGATGAAGCCGCGTCCGCCGGTCTGCCCTTCGCGGTAGATCCCGGCGAAGTCGGCCAGGAACGCGCCGGCGATCCCGGCAAGCATGCCCGACACGATCACGGCCGCGTACTTGATCCGGTAGACGGGGACGCCGAGCGACTCGGCAGCGGCGGGGTTCTCACCGCACGACCGCAGCCGCAGCCCGAACGACGTCCGCCAGAGGACGAACCAGGTCAGCGGGAACAGCAGCACGACCACGATCGTGAAGGGCGTCAGAGTGGTGGCGAGCCCGCGCAGCAGCCCGGCGAGATCGGACACCGCGAACCAGTGGTGCCGTTCGAGCTTGCCCAGGAATGAGTCGGCACCCGGCACCCGCAGCCGCGTGAACTGCGGCACGGACGGCGACTGCGTCGGGCCGCCGCCCGGCTGCCCGGTGAAGAACACGCCCGCGAGGTAGCGCGCGAGACCGGTCGCCAGGATCGTGATCGCGACGCCCGACACGATCTGGTCGACGCCGAACGTCACGGTCGCCACCGCGTGCACCAGGCCGCCGATCAGCCCGCCCACGACGCCGCCCACCGCGCCCATCCAGGGACTGTGCGAGAAGTAGGCGAAGTCGGCACCGAAGAACGTGCCGAGGATCATCATGCCCTCGAGGCCGATGTTGACCACGCCGGAGCGCTCCGACCACAGGCCACCCAGACCGGCCAGCCCGATCGGCAGCGCCAGGCTGATCGTCGCGCCGAGCGTCCCGGCCGACGTGATGTCGTCAGCACTCGTCACCGTGCGGACGAACGCGAGCAGGAGCAGACCGCCGCCCGCGACCATCCACAGCTGACCGCGGCTCAACCGCCGAGTCGCCTTCACCCGGTCGAGGCGAATCGTGGCGGGCGGCGCACCGGGGTCGTGGACCGTCATGCGGGGACCCCCTCGACCTTGGCTTCGACCGGTTCGGCCAGCGCCTTGCCCACGCTGCGTTGCTGCCGCACGAGCGCTGCCCGCCGGACGAGCTCGTAGGCGATGACCACCGAGAGCACCACGACGCCCTGCGTGATCTGCACGATCTCCTTCGGGATGTTGTTGATGTCGAGAATCTGGGCGGATTGGTCGAGGAATGCCCACAGGACGGCGGCGAATGCGATGCCGACCGGGTTGTTCCGGCCGAGCAGGGCAATCGCGATGCCGGTGAAGCCAAGCCCGGTCTGGAACGTGATCGACGAGTAGGAGTGCGAGTCGCCGAGCAGCGCGGGCATGCCGACCAAGCCCGCGCACGCTCCGGACATCAGCAGCGTGATCACGATCATCTTCTTGACGTTCACGCCGCTGGCCTGCGCGGCCGAGCTCGACCGTCCGGCCGCGCGCAGGTCGAAGCCGAACCGGGTGCGGTTGACGATCACGTGGAACAGCACGCCGATAGCCGCGGAGAGCACGATCAGGCCGTACACCTTCCCGCCCGAGGACGGGATGAGGTCCAGGCCGCCCACCTGGCCGGACTTGGGGATCGGCTTGGTCGTGATGTCGTTGGCCCCGGACCGCACGCCGAGATTGCTCGGACGCATAAGGTAGGCGATCAGCCCGGTGGCAACGAAGTTGAGCATGATCGTCGAGATGACCTCGCTGACGCCGCGGGTCACCTTCAGCAGCGCCACGAGGCCCGCCCACGCCGCGCCGACGAGCATCGCGACCACGATGATCGCGACCTGCCGCAGCCCGTTGGGCAGCGCGACGGACCCGCCGAACGCGCCCGCCAGCATCGCCGCCAGCCGGTACTGGCCGTCGACGCCGATGTTGAACAGATTCATCCGGAAGCCGATGGCCACCGCCAGCGCGGACAGGTAGTAGACGGACGCGCTGTTGAGGATCGTCAGCTCGCTGGTCGCCTGCGTGCCGTAGTGCCACATCTGCGAGATCACGAACGACGGGCTGTCGCCGTGCAGGTACAGGATCGCCGACGTGATCGCGGCGGCGAACAGCCCAGCGACGACGGCGGCGATCACGTTCAGCACGAGACGGTTGAGCCGGTCCCTCATGATCGGACCTCCTTCCCGCCCGAAGGGGCGGGTCGTCGGCCCGAGTGCGCCTGCGGCGCACGCTTCGGATTCGCTCCGCAAGCGTCGCTCATGAGGCCTGCCCCTCCGCGCCGGTGCCGGCACCGGTCATCGCGGCGCCGAGTTGCTCGGGCG
The DNA here is from genome assembly GCA_036506855.1 of Jatrophihabitantaceae bacterium. Classification (GTDB taxonomy): domain Bacteria; phylum Actinomycetota; class Actinomycetes; order Mycobacteriales; family Jatrophihabitantaceae; genus DASXRA01. The sequence continues at coordinate 9,712 of DASXRA010000226.1, read as the reverse complement.
TGACGTTCCGAGGGTCCGCCTCACCGACCAGGCGGCCGCGTAGCACCACCCGCAGCGTGTCGGACATGCCGATCAGCTCGTCCAGGTCCGCGGAGATGAGCAGCACGGCCAGCCCGGCTGCCCTCGCGTGCCGCAGCTGGTCCCAGATCGCCGCCTGCGCGCCGACGTCGACGCCCCGGGTCGGGTGCGACGCGATGAGCACGGTCGGCGTACCGCTCATCTCGCGTCCGACGATGAGCTTCTGCTGGTTGCCGCCGGACAGCGACGCGGCCGTGACGTCGATGCCCGGGGTGCGCACGTCGAATGCCTCGACGATCCGCCTGGTGTCGCGCTTGGCCCCGCCGCGATCGATCCACGGCCCCCGGGTGTTCGGGCGCTCGGTCTGGTGGCCGAGCATGCGGTTCTCCCACAGCGGGGCTTCGAGCAGCAGGCCGTGCCGGTGACGGTCTTCCGGGATGTAGGCGATGCCGCCCTCGCGGCGCTCGCGGGTGTGCCAGCGGGAGACGTCACGGTCGCCGAGCAGCACGCGACCCGACTCGGCCGTCCGGATGCCCATGATCGCCTCGACGAGCTCTGCCTGCCCGTTGCCTTCGACGCCGGCCAGCCCGACGATCTCGCCCTTGTGGATCACGAAGCTGACGTCGTCGATCACCGGCCGGCCGTCCAGCGAGCGCACCGTCAGGTGCTCGACGGTGAGCTCGGCGACGTCGGTGACCGTCGACTCGCGCAGCTCCGGTACGGGCAGCTCGCTGCCGACCATCAGCTCGGCAAGCTGGCGTGCGGTCACCTCGGCCGGATGCACTGTGCGCACCGTCGTGCCGCGGCGGATCACGGTGATCTCGTCCGCGACGGACAGCACCTCGTCCAGCTTGTGCGAGATGAACAGCACGGTGAGACCCTCGGCCTTCAGGCCGCGCAGGTTGGCGAACAGCTCGTCGACCTCCTGCGGCACGAGCACTGCGGTCGGCTCGTCCAGGATGAGGATCTGCGCGCCGCGGTAGAGGACCTTGCAGATCTCGACGCGCTGCCGATCGCCGACGCCTAGGTTCTCCACCAGCTCGTTCGGGTCGATGTCCAGACCGTAGGAGTCTGAGATCTCGCGGATCTTCGTGCGCGCCGCTCGGGAGTCCAGCACGCCGCGGTGCGCCGGCTCGCTGCCGAGCACGATGTTCTCGAGGACGGTCAGGTTGTCGGCGAGCATGAAGTGCTGGTGCACCATGCCGATGCCCTCGCCGATGGCGTCAGACGGCGAGGAGAACACGACGTGCTTGCCGTTGACGGTGATTGTGCCCTCGTCCGCCTTGTGCATGCCGTAGAGGATGTTCATCAGCGTCGACTTGCCCGCGCCGTTCTCGCCCACGATGGCGTGGACGTGTCCGCGCTGCACCACGATGTCGATGTCGTGATTGGCGACTACGCCGGGAAAACGCTTGGTGATTCCGCGTAACTCGACCGCCGCACCGGCCTCGGCGGGCTCGGCTACGTCGGGCTGCTCTGCGGCATGGATGGCGCACGCTCCTGGGTGCGGCGGGCGGACGGCTATGGCTGGATAAGGACTTGCCCGGGGAGCACGGTATACCGCACTCCCCGGGCAGCGGGTCGAATCCGGCCACATATCGCGGCCGGGCTGGTCGCTACGGAGTCTCAGGAACCTTGATCGTCCCGGCGATGATCTTGGCCTTGAACTCCTCGATCTTCGCCTTGTACGGGTCGAGCTTCGGGTTGGACGTCGCGTAGCCGACGCCGTCCTCCTTCAGACCGAACCGAGTGAAGCCGGCCTTGAACTCCCCCTTCGAGTCCTGCTCGATGAAGTTGAACACCGCGGTGTCGACGCCCTTGAGCGCCGAGGTCAGGATCAGCGGCTTCTCATCGGCAGGTGCGGTCTGGTACTGGTCGGAGTCGACGCCGATCGCCAGCTTGTTCTTCTCCTTGGCAGCCTGGAACAGGCCGCTGCCCGAACCGCCCGCTGCGTGATAGACGACGTCCGCGCCGTTGTCGTACTGGCCCTCGGCGATGACCTTGCCCTTGGCCGGGTCGTTGAACCCGCTGAAGTCAGGCGCCTGCGAGATGTAGGCGACCGACACCTTCACCGACGGGTCGACGGCCTTGACGCCCGCCGCGTAGCCGGCCTGGAACTTCTGGATCAGCGGAGTCTGTACCCCACCGATGAAGCCCACCTTCTTGGTCTGCGTGGCCAGTGCAGCCGCGACGCCGACGAGGAAGGAACTCTCGTTCTCGCTGAACACCAGGCCCTCGACATTGGGTGCCTTGATGCTGTTGTCGTCGATGATCCCGAAGTGGATGTTCGGGAACTTCGGCGCAACCTTGCCCAGCGCCGTGGCGTAGGCGAAGCCGATGGCGAGGATGGGGTTGTAGCCGGATGTCGCGAGCAGCGTCAACCGGTCGGCCTTCTGCTGGTCGTTCTCACCGATGACTGCCGACAGTTCCTTCGTCTCGATGTTCAGGTCGGTCTTGGCCTTCTCCAGACCCGCGGCGGCGAGGTCGTTGAACGACTTGTCACCGCGACCGCCGACGTCGTAGGCGAGGCCGACCTTGATGGTCTTCGGGGCCGGCGCCGAACTGCTGCTCGCCGATGTGCCGGCGCCACCCGGCGGGTTCGTGTTCGTGTTGTTCTTCTTGCTACTACTACATGCTCCGAGCAGCAGCGCCATAGCCGCCACTGCGGCTGTCATCGCCACGCGATGCGTACGACGCAATGCCATCACCCTCCGTTGTCCGAACGCCCCCCGGGGCCACACTGCGTGCACGGCCGAGGCGTCTGTTGAAATCCGGCGGTTACGGTAGTCGCCCCAGCACGGAACTGCGCCCGCGACATCGGCACCGTCACCCGATCGTTGCACCGAGCGGGCGCCCGAGCGAATCGGCGCGGAGAGCACGCGCATTCGCTGCGCCCAGTCTGGCAACTCTCGACATTGCCAGCCCAGCGTGAAGCGGCCGCCGCGTCATCGGTGACGTGGCGGCCGCTGCGCTGAGACTGTGGCTTACCGGTGGTGCGAGCCGTTGCTCTGGGCCATCGCCGCGAGCGCAACTAGTGCGACTACGAGCAGAACGACGCCTATGCCGGTCATCGTGATCATGTGTGACCACCTCCTTGACCTGGCTAACTTTAGTGTGACGCGCTGTACCTGTAAATCGAAGTAGCTGTTAGATCCGCCACGCCCCGAACGTCCGCCCCGGAGGGACGGTGCGCCGCACGGCTCTGCCGCCCGTCCGACCAGAAATCGACGCGGCACGTGGTTCGGCGGGCGGCAAAGGCGAGGCTGCGCAACTAGCATCGCCCGGTGCGCAGCCGGTACGCCGCGATCGCGCTCGCCGTCTTCACGATGGCGAGCGCGCCCGTGTACGCCGCGGCCGGTCCGCCCTCCGTGCCGCCGCCCGCGCCGAAGCCCACCTCGAGCGAGAACTCGCCGGGCGCCCCGGATCCGCATCCACCGGCGGGCGGTATCGGCCCGTCCGGCGAACACGTCGGAGGCGCTCGGCTGCGCAGCAGGGGACTCGTCCTGCCGGCTCATGCCAAGCCGTTGCCGGACGGCCTGACCGCGACCGCGTGGGCCCTGGTCGACCTCGATTCGGGCGACGTGCTCGCGGCCCGCGACCCGCACGGGCGATACCAGCCGGCAAGCATCCTCAAGACGCTCACGTCGGTGACCCTGCTGCCTGTGTTGCCCGGCAAGCGGGTCGTGACGGTCAGCCAGGACGCCGCCAACGCCGAGGGCTCGGCGGTGGGCATCGTCGCCGGGGGCCGCTACACGGTCGATCAGCTGTTCGCCGGCCTGCTGCTCATGTCCGGCAACGACACTGCCGCCGCGCTGGCCGAGGCCGCAGGCGGCGTGCACCACGCGGTGTCGTTGATGAACCGGACGGCGCTGCGGCTCGGCGCCTACGACACGTTCGTGCAGACGCCGTCCGGACTGGACGGCTGGAAGCAGCTCACCAGCGCGTACGACATGGCGATCTTCCTGCGGGCAGCGGTGAACATGCCGCGCTTCGTCGCGTACGACCGCAAGCCGACCGCGACGCTGCCCGCGCAGGACGTCCACGGCCGCAAGTACGGCTCGGTGTGGCTGGGCAATCAGAACCAGACGTTCCTGACGACAGTGCCGGGCGCTCTCGTCGCGAAGACCGGATTCACCGACGCCGCCCAGCACACCTACCTGTGCGCGACCGAGCGGCACGGCAGGCGACTCGGCGTGGTGTTCCTGCGCGCGCAGCGGTATCCGCTCGACCAGTGGCAGCAAGCGGCCCAGCTGCTCGACTGGGGCTACGCGCTACCGCGCGGCACGGCGGTCGGCCACCTGGATTCCCCGCCTGCGCCCAAAGCCTCATCGACTCCGGGGACACCGCGCGCGACCGCCCCGCGCGCGGCCGGGCCGGCTCTGGCATGGCGGTCCGCACGCAGCTCGCCCTCGAACCCGTGGCCGCTGATCGGCATCGCGCTGGCAGTCGTCACCGCAGGCACCGTGTGGATCGGGCGCCGCCTCACCGGTCGCGGCTGATCGGCCGGCGTCGTCGGCGCATGATCGCGGCGACCACCGCCCCGCCGGTAGCAGCTCCGGCACCGAAGAGTGACCCGGCCACGCCCAGCGGCGACAGGATCCGCGGCGGCCCCGGCTCCGGTTCCGTCGTCGACTCTGGTTCCGTCGCCGGTTCCGGTTCCGCCGGCGGCTCCGGCCGCTCGCTCGCCGTCGCCGTCCACGCCGCGCAGTACAGCAGGAACCGCGCCACGAGGTAGATCCAGACGAGCAGGCCGATAACGCTGCCGAACACGCCCACGGTCGGGCTGTGCGTGACCCGGGCGATGTAGTAGGCGCCGACAACCTTGAGCACCTCGAAGCCGACGGCCGCGAGCAGCGCGCCGCGCAGGACGACCCGTGCGGGCAGGTCGGCGCCGGGCAGGCGCACGAGCAACCAGGCGAAGATCAGCACGTCGCCCGCGACGGCCAACGCGATGCCGAAGACCTTGACGAGCACATGCATGCCCGTCACGTCGTCGAGCTCGGCAGCCCGCAGGACGTGATCGGTCAGCGCCGTGCCGACCACGGTCAGCCCGATCGAGACGACCGACCCCAGGCCCAGGCCCGCCAACACGATCAGATCGGCCAGCCTCGCCTTGAGGAAGTTTCGCCTCGGCGGCGCCTCTACACTCCACATCGCATTGATCGCCGCCCGAAGATTGCTCACCCAGCCGAGGCCGATGAGCAGCACGCCTGCCAGCGCGAGCACACCGACGCCGGCGCGCGAGTCGATCGCCGCGTTGATCGAGCTCTTGAGCGTGTCTCCGAACGCCCCAGGGACGTTCGAGGTGACGTTGTCGAGCAACTTCCGCAGCAGGTCGGGATTGTGTTGCAGCACGAACCCGAGCACAGACACCGCGAGCAGGACGAGCGGGAACAGGGCCAGGAAGCTGAAGTACGTGATCGCCGCGGCAAAGTAGTTGCCGTTGCTCTGCTTGTAGCGACCCCACGCGATCACCGTGTGGTCGAGCCACGCGTGGTTCTGCTGAGCGGCGCGCCATCGGCCCTTCGCGCGCTCGACGATCTCGCGCGGCGGCGCGGACACACCTACCTGTTTTCTAGGTCGAACTCGGTTCGCGGCAGCCACTTTCCGTCCGGATGGCGCTCGAAGAGGGAGAAGCGTTCGACGACGAAGCGCGCGACGAATCCGGACAGGCCGTCGTAGGCGAGGTCGAGAGCTTCGTCGGGCACGTCCTGCGCCACCGTGACGTGCGGGTGGTACGGGAAGTCCAGCCGGCGCTCGAGTGGCCCGGTGCGGATCGCCTTCTCCAGCATCTCGCAGTCGGCGACTCCCCTCGCGACCTGGATGAACACGACCGGCGACATCGGGCGGAACGTGCCGGTACCGAGCAGGTGCATCACGAAGGGCGGGCGTGACATCGCCGCCTGGGCGATGTGGTTCTCGATGGTGTCGAGCTGCCCGGCCGGGACGGGCGTGGGCGGCAGCAACGTCACGTGTGGCCAGATCAGATCGGCCTGCGGATCACCGACCCGCCGCCGCCAGGTCGTCAACACCGTCGCATGCGGTTCGGGAATCGCGATCGCCACGCCCAGCGTCGCGAGGTCGTCTGCCGTCACCGCGTTCCCTCCGCCAGCGGCAAGAACCCGACCCGCTCGTAGGCCGTCCGCAACGTTGCCTCGGCGACCGCACCGGCCCGCTCGGCGCCGAGGGCCAGGATCCGGTCGAGTTCGCCGAGATCGTCCATCAGCGCTGCCGTCCGCTTCGCGAAGGGCTCCGCGAACGCCACGACGGCGTCGGCGGTCGCCGTCTTCAGAGCGCCGTACCCCTGCCCGGCGAAGTCGGCCGCGACGGTGTCGACCGGCCGGTCGGTGACCGCGGCCAGCACGCTGAGCAGGTTCGACACACCCGGCTTGGCGTCCGGGTCGTAGCGAACCTCGGTCTCGGTGTCGGTGACGGCCCGCTTGATCTTCTTGGTGATGACGGACGGGTCGTCGAGCAGGTTGACGGTGCCGGCGTCGCCGAGGGACTTGCTCATCTTCGCGGTCGGGTCCTGCAGGTCGAGGATCTTGGCCGTCTGCTTCGGGATGAACGCCTCGGGCACCGTGAACGTCTGGCCGAACCGCGTGTTGAAGCGCTGCGCCAGGTTCCGGGTGAGCTCGAGGTGCTGGCGCTGGTCCTCGCCGACCGGGACGGCGTCGGCCTGGTACAGCAGGATGTCGGCAGCCTGCAGCACCGGATAAGTGAACAGCCCGACCGAGTTGCGGTCCGCGCCGGAGCGGGCGGACTTGTCCTTGAACTGCGTCATCCGGCTGGCCTCGCCGAAACCGGTGATGCATTCCAGCACCCACGCGAGCTGCGTGTGTTGCGGGACGTGGCTCTGCATGAACAGCACGCAGCGCTCCGGGTCGAGGCCGGCCGCGAGCAATTGCGCTGCCGAGACGCGACTGCGTTGGAGCAGGTCGTCCGGCGACGGGATCTCCAGAGTGATCGCGTGCAGGTCGACCACGCAGTAGAACGCGTCATGGGTGTCCTGCAGCGCCACCCACTGCTTCACCGCGCCGAGGTAGTTGCCCAAATGGAACGACGACGCCGTTGGCTGGATGCCGGACAGCACCCGAGGCAGCACGGGAGTGGACATGGGTCCCGATTCTGGCACCTTGTGCGTGCCCGTCATGCCGGGGGCTCGGAGGGCTCCGCGGTCGGCGCCGCCTCGTCCTTGCGCGGTGGCGTGACTCGAACTCGTTCGGCCCGGCGGCCGTCGACGGCCGTGACGGTGATCGTGTAGCCCTCACGCTGGACCTCGTCGCCGACGGACGGCAGCCGGCCGAGCGCCGACATCATGAAGCCACCCGCTGTCTCGTATGGCCCGTCGGGTAGCTCCAAACCGGTGAATTCGGCGAAGTCGTCAAGGTTCAGCCGCCCGTCGACCTCGATCGCCCCTCCGCCGAGGCGGGACGGCCCCGCCCGCGCCTCGTCGTACTCGTCGCGGATGTCACCGATGACCTCCTCGATCAGATCCTCCAGCGTGACGATGCCGTCCGTGCCGCCGTACTCGTCGACCACCATCGCGAGATGGTGGCCCTCGCGGCGCATCTCGGACAGTGCGGCGAGTACGTTCTTCGAGCCGGGCAGCTGCTTGATCTCGCGAACCAGGTCGCCGACGGTCCGGTCGCGCTCGCCCCGGCCGCCGTCGACCAGCAGGTCGCGGATGTGCACGAACCCGCGCACGTCGTCCTGGCCCTGGCCGACCACCGGGTACCGCGAGTGCGGCGACTCGGTCGCGACCTTCGCGGCCCGGCTGACCGTCAGGCCGGCGTCCAGGAACGTGACTTCGGTGCGCGGCACCATGACCTCGCTGACCGATCGCTCGCCAGCGGCGAAGACGTCGTCGATCAGCCGCCGCTCGTCGGTCGACAGCGACTCATGCGCCGCGACGAGCCCGCGCAGCTCCTCCTCGGTGATCGCCTCGCGGCCGGTCTTCGGATCGCCGCCCAGCAACCGCACGAGCAGGTCGGTGCAGCGAGACAGCAGCCAGATCACCGGACGCGAGGCGGTGGCGAGGCGGTTGAGCGTCGGGCTGACCAACCTTGCCGTGCTGTCGGCCCGCTGCAACGCCAGGCGCTTGGGCACGAGTTCGCCGATGACGAGCGTCACGAAGGAGATCAGGAGCGTCACGCCGATGAATCCGATCGGCCCGGCAAGCCCGGAGCGCATGCCGTGATCGACCAGCGCGTCCTTGGCCTGCTCGGACAGCGTCACCGCGCCGAACGCGCTGGAGAGCAGCGCGGTGAGTGTCACGCCGATCTGCACGGTGGCGAGGAACCGGTTCGGGTCGCTCGTCAGGCGGACGACCGCGGCCCCCCGCCGGCCAGTCATCGCCCGCGCCTGCCCGTCGCGCAACGTCACGAGCGCGATCTCCGCGGCGACGAACATGCCCTCGATCACGATCAGCGCCAGCACGATGACGACGTTGAGCACCACAGAACTCATCGGCCGGGCTCCCTAGCCCCCGCAGGCACCGTGCGGCTGGTATGCGGGCCGGTCACGGCGGGCAGTCTACGGCGACGGGTATCGGCATGCCGTGACGTTCGGGTCTGTTTGAATATGTGCGACCGCCGATTGAGGAGAAGCTGCCCTTATGCGTCTACTGGTAACCGGCGGGGCCGGCTATGTCGGCAGCGTCGTCGCGGCAATGCTGGTCAACGGCGGCCACGAGGTGACCGTGCTCGACGACCTGTCAACGGGGCACGACGACGCGATCCCGCCCGGCGCGCGGCTGGTCAAGGGTTCGGTCGACGACGTGGGCACAGTGCTCGGCGAGCAGGCCTACGACACCGTCATGCACTTCGCCGCCAAGTCCCTCGTCGCCGAGTCCGTGGCATGCCCGGACCGTTACTGGCACGGCAACGTCGGCGGCGCGCTTGCGCTGCTGGACGCTATGCGCGCGCACGACGTCCCGCGGCTGATCTTCTCCTCCACGGCCGCAACCTACGGCGAGCCCGCCAGCGTGCCGATCGAGGAGTCGGCGGCGGCGGCGCCCACCAACCCGTACGGTGCCAGCAAGCTGGCCGTCGACATGGCGATCACCGGGTACGCGCAGGCGTACGGTCTCGCGGCGGTCAGCCTGCGCTATTTCAACGTCGCAGGTGCGCTGTTCGGGTCGGACGGGCGCGGGTACGGCGAGCGCCACGCCGCCGAGACGCACCTGATCCCGATCGCGCTGCAGGTCGCCGCCGGCGCCAAGGCGGCGCTCGACATCTTCGGTACGGACTACCCGACCCCGGACGGCACCTGCATCCGCGACTACCTGCACGTGACCGATCTCGGCGATGCCCACCTGCGCGCGATGCAGGTCGCCTCCCCCGGCGAGCACCGGATCATCAACCTCGGCAGCGGAGCGGGCCGTTCGGTGCGCGAGGTCGCCGACGCGGTCAGCCGGGTGACGGGCCGCGAGCTGCCGGTCCACGAGATGGCCCGCCGGCCGGGCGATCCGGCCGTCCTGGTCGCCTCGAACGCGCTGGCTGCGACCGAACTCGGCTGGCGGCCCACCAGCGACCTCGACGCAATGGTCGCCGACGCCTGGACGTTCGCCCAGCAGGCGACGTTATGAGTGCCTGGCGCGCACCGGGGCGCATCAACCTGATCGGCGAACACACCGACTACAACGACGGTTTCGCGCTACCGCTCGCGATCGAGCAGGGCTGCACGGCCACGG
>DASXRA010000225.1:0-4484 GCA_036506855.1 Jatrophihabitantaceae bacterium | reverse complement strand
TACGCGTGCCGCGTCCCGGGCTGTGCACCGACAACGGCGCCATGGTCGCCGCGCTCGGTGCCCAGCTGGTGGCGCACGGCGCCGCGCCGTCGCAGCTGAACCTGCCCGCCGACTCCGCCCTGCCCATCTCGACTGTGCTTTCGTGATCCCCGCCGAGCGGCCGGGCCCCGCCCGGACGGTTCGCTTCGCGGGGTGCTTGTGCTCTGCTCACATTGATGTAGGCAGAGCACAAGCGACTCACAACGACACCCGTCCGGTCTGTCACGTGACATCGTCCGCGAGGAGAACAGCCGATGACGACGCTCATGTGGGAGGCACGTGCCGCCGACGGACGCCTGGACGAGCTGATCGCCGACGTGCTCGGCCGCGCCGACCCGTCCGCGCAGGTCTACCGCAGCGTGGCCGGCGAGCCGCGCGTCGTGGTGATCGACCCGTCCGGCCGCGGCGTGGGCGACGTCCCCGCTGAGCTCCTCGCCCGGCCCGCGCACGAGTGGGCATTTCAGGCGGTGCCGCGCACAGCGAAGTAGTCTGCAACGGATCCACGCCGAGGCGTGTCATCAAGGCGTGACACTTACGCTCGGTCGTCCGCGGGCGGCGGTCGCGGTGCTGCACACGCGCAGTGAAGCGCGGGAGGGGCGCATGGATGATGACGCGCTGTTCGCGCGATTCGTGCGTGAGCACACCGGGGCGCTGCTCCGGTCGGCATACCTGCTGACCGGCAGCTCGTCCAGTGCCGAGGATCTCGTCCAGGAGACATTCCTGCGGCTGTACCCGAAGTGGCATCGCGTCATGTCCGCCGACGTCCCGATCGCCTACGTGCGCCGCTCGCTGGTCAACGGGTTCCTCAACCAGCGACGCAAGCCGTCCAGTCACGAGATCACCGTCGACGAGCTGCCCGAGCGGGCCGACAGGCGCGACATCGGCCTCGACGTCACGAACCGCGATCTGGTCTGGCGCATGCTCGCGGGCTTGTCCGGGCGGCAGCGCGCGGCGCTCGTCCTGCGGTTCTTCCACGACCTCGACGACCACGAGATCGCAGACGTGCTCCAGTGCCGCGTCGGCACGGTGCGCAGCCTGGTCAGCCGTGGCCTGGTGGCGCTGCGAGACCAGGTCGCGGACGCCGAGACCCATGCCGGAGGGAGGCAGCTGTGAACGACGACTTCGAGCGGGCGCTGCGCGCCAGCCTCGCCGAGAACGCACGGCACGCCCCGGACGGCGACGATCTGGCTGAGCGGATCATCGACGCGGCCGATCATCCGCGCCACGTGTCCGACCCGCACCGCATCCACCCGTCGCGCTGGCGCGGCTGGACGCTGCCGCTCGTCGCGGCCGGCTCGGTGGCAGCCGTCGTGGCGGCGATCGTGGGGGCGGCCCAGCTGCATCACACGAGCGCGAGCCCCGGCACGACGCCGACCCCTGGCCTCACGAGCGCTGCGGCGTCGACTTCGCCGCCGGTCACGTCGCCGGCTCCGTCCGAGCAGAGCACAACCAGCTCGCCATCGAGCGCGCCGACGGCACAGGGACCGGCCGGCGGCCCGGTGCCGAACGCGTTCCAGGTCGCTGACCTGACGTTCGTGAGCAACCGCGACGGCTGGGCTCTCGGCACCGGCGAGTGCTTCAAGACTCCGGGCGAGCGCTGCTCGGCGCTCCTGCGAACCGACGACGGCGGGCAGCAGTGGCGGAGCGTCCCCAACCCGCCCGCGCACCTCAGGATCAACGGCGACTGTGCCGACCCGTGCGTCGCGCACATCCGCTTCGCCAACAAGCTGATCGGGTACGCGTACGGCCCGGCGGCGCTGTACCTGACCACCGATGGCGGCGCGACGTGGGCGAAGCAGACCGGCGGCGCCGATGCACTCGAAACCCTCGCAGGCAACGTCATTCGAGTCACGACCAAGGGCGAGTGCAGCCCACCCGGATGCACCTACCGGGTGCTGACGGCGCCTGTTGGCAGCACCGACTGGCAGGACGCCGCCGTGCCGAGCGGGAAGGCGAGCGGTGACGGGGTGGTGCTCGGCCGGACCGGCAACGCGGCATTCCTCGAGATCCTCAAGCACCCCGCCGGTGGAGCCGAATCCCAGCAGCCCACGCTTCTCACCTCGACCGACGACGGCGCCACCTGGATCGACCGCGGCACCCCCTGCCCGCAGGATCCCGGCCCGAGCGGGGAGGTCGACGCCAACCTGATGGCGACGGCGGACGACGGCTCGGTCACGCTGCTGTGCACACCCCGGCAAGCGGATTCGACCAGCCAGCAGTTCACGGTCACGTCGACCAACGACGGTGCGAAGTTCGTGCCCGGTGGCCGGCAAGCGCTCGGCAGCGGCCCGATCTCGGCGCTCGGCGCGGCCTCGGCGTCGACGCTGCTCGTCTCGTCCGACGACACGTACCGCAGCGACGACGGTGGCCAGACCTGGTCGCGCCTCGGCGCCAACTCCGGCTCGAGCCCGGGCGTGGTGTCCTGGTTCGGGTTCGAGTCGACGACCGTGGGGCGCGCGATCTCGTCGGACGGCCGCACGGTCTGGACGACCCTGGACGCCGGGAAGACGTGGAGCAAGCACACGTTCTCGTGAGCGAAGGACCCCCGGCGTTGAGAGTTGGCACTCACCGCGTTAGAGTGCCAATTGGTGACCGGCTGACCCCCGCGACGGCAGCAGGGCATCGCCATCGGACATATAGACCCGAGAAGGGGAGATTCACCGTGACCGCCACCAAGGTCAGCATCAAACCGCTCGAGGACCGCCTCGTGGTCCAGGCGAACGAGGCCGAGACGACGACTGCCTCGGGCATCGTCATTCCGGATACCGCGAAGGAGAAGCCACAGGAGGGCACTGTCATCGCCGTCGGCCCCGGCCGCTTCGACGACAACGGCAACCGCGTCCCGCTCGACGTTTCGGTCGGCGACGTCGTGCTCTACAGCAAGTACGGCGGCACCGAGGTCAAGTACTCCGGCGAGGAGTACCTCGTGCTGTCCGCGCGCGACGTCCTCGCGATCATCGAAAAGTAGAGCAAACCGAAGGCGCCATGACCCGATCGGGACCGGTGCCGCTCGCGCCGTTCCGGTTCCGCTCGGGTCGCCAGTTGGTCGCCCAAGCTCAAGCAACGACAACGCCCCGGCCGGCGCGCCCACCTCGGCGCGCTCCGGGGCGTCATCGTCTGAATGGAAGGTTCGTTAATGCCTAAGATCCTCAGCTTCGACGAGGACGCCCGGCGCGCGCTCGAGCGCGGCGTCAACAAGCTGGCCGACACCGTCAAGGTCACGATCGGGCCCAAGGGGCGCAACGTCGTCATCGACAAGTCGTTCGGCCCGCCCGTGATCACCAACGACGGCGTGACGATTGCCCGCGAGATCGAGCTCGACGACCCGTACGAGAACCTCGGCGCCCAGCTCGCCAAGTCGGTAGCCACCAAGACGAACGACGTCGCCGGTGACGGCACGACGACGGCGACCGTGCTCGCCCAGGCACTGGTCAAGGCCGGCCTGCGCAACGTCGCCGCCGGCGCCAACCCGGCAGCCCTGAAGCGGGGCATCGACTCCGCGGTCGAGGCGGTCAGCGTGGCCCTGGACAAGGCCGCGACCCCGGTGAAGGGCGAGCAGGAGATCGCGCACGTCGCGACGATCTCCGCGCAGGACTCCGAGATCGGCAAGCTGATCGGCGAGGCGTTCACCAAGGTCGGCCACGACGGTGTCATCACCGTCGAGGAGGCCCAGACCGTCACGACCGAACTCGAGTTCACCGAGGGCATGCAGTTCGACAAGGGCTACATCTCGCCCTACTTCGTCACTGACGCCGAGGCCGGCCAGACAGTGCTGGACGACCCGTACCTGCTGATCACCACGCAGAAGATCTCCAGCGTCTCGGATCTGCTGCCGCTGCTCGAGAAGGTCATCGCCGACAACAAGCCGCTGGTCGTTATCGCCGAGGACGTCGACGGTGAGGCGCTGTCGACGCTTGTGGTGAACGCGATCCGCAAGACGTTCCCCGCGGTCGCGGTCAAGGCGGCGTTCTTCGGCGACCGCCGCAAGGCGTTCCTGCAGGATCTCGCGATCGTGACGGGCGCCGAGGTCGTGGCGCCGGAGGTCGGGCTCAAGCTCGACCAGATCGGGCTCGAGGTTCTCGGCAAGGCCGGACGCGTGGTCGTCACCAAGGAAAACACGACGGTGACGCACGGCGCGGGCGCCCAGCAGGCGATCGACGACCGCATCGCGCAGATCCGCAAGGAGATCGACGACACCGACTCCGACTGGGACCGCGAGAAGCTGCAGGAGCGGCTGGCCAAACTGGCCGGCGGTGTCGGCGTCATCAAGGTCGGCGCGGCCACCGAGGTCGAGCTCAAGGAGCGCACGCACCGCATCGAGGACGCCATCGCTGCCACCCGGGCGGCCGTCGAGGAGGGCATCATTGCCGGCGGCGGTGCGGCGTTGCTGCACGCCGGGTCGGCGCTCGACGGCGACCTGTCGCTGACCGGCGACGAGGCAACGG
>DASXRA010000224.1:0-5805 GCA_036506855.1 Jatrophihabitantaceae bacterium | reverse complement strand
TACCCGACGTGGTGGAGCGCCATCCGAGCAGCGTGCCCGCAACGGTCGTCTGGCAGGCCCATAGCGTCAACGAGCCGCCGCCCGACCCGCTGTCGGTCGCCGAGGCGCAGCACGACCTGACCGAGACGATCCGCGAAACGGCCAGCGCGCTGGCGGCCGCGGACGTGGCCAGGTGGACCGACGCGGTCGGCGACGCGCTGACCGATGCGCGGCGCGCGGGCGAACGGCTCGACCTGCCGCCCGGATTCCCGCCGCCCGCGGTGCGGCTGCTCGCCCAGGCCGAGCGCCTGCACGCCGTCCTCGACCTCGCCGCGCTCGATCCCGTCGGCGGCGCGATCGATCGCGACGGCATCGCCGCCCGGGCCGATGCGCTGCGATTGCTGGCAACGGCCGTGCGCCGTGCGCGGCTCGCCGCCTACAACGCGACTTTCTGACAACAGCCCGCTGGGCAGTCCAGGCCGCAGATGCCGAGCGGGCTCAACGACCTACGAGCAGCGCCTTCGGTCTGCTCGCGGACGAGCTCGCCGACCATCGCCACGAATGCCGGGTGGGTGCCGGCCGTCGCCGCCCGGGCGAACGCCAGGCCCAGGTCGTGCGCGGTCTTTCGTGCCTCGGTGTCGAGGTCCCAGACGACTTCGAGGTGGTCGGAGACGAATCCGGTCGGGCTCACCACGACGGCCCTCGTGCCGCGCTCACGCAGGTCGCGCAGGTGGTCGTTGATATCCGGCTCGAGCCACGGCACCTGCGGCGGTCCGGACCGTGACTGCCAGACGAGGTCGAACTCGGCGCCCGGCCCGCGCACCGCCTCAGCCACCAGGCGCGCAGTCTCGCGCTGCTGGGCGAGGTAGAGCCCGCCGGACGGCCCGGACGCGTCGTTCATGCTGCGCGGCACCGAGTGCGCTGTGAACACCAGGCGCGCGTCCGGCAGGTCGGCGAGAGCCGCGCGCACGCCGTCGGCGTTCGCGGTCACGAAGCCCGGATGGTCGAAGTAGTGGCGCAGCTTGGTCAGCTCGGGCGCGTCATCGCCCGCGGCTGCCCGGGCGTCGGCGAGGTTCTCGCGGTACTGCCGGCAGCTGGAGTACGACGACGTCGCGCCCGTGGTGAGCACCAGCGCCCGGCGCACTCCGTCGTCATGCATCTGCCGCACGGTGTCTGCCACGAACGGGTGCCAGTTGCGGTTGCCCCCGTACACCGGGAGGTCGATGCCCTGACGGCCGAACTCGGTCTCGATCGCGGTGAGCAGGGCCCGGTTCTGCGCGTTGATCGGCGACACTCCGCCGAAGTGCTGGTAGTGCTCGGCCACGACCGCGAGCCGCTCGTCCGGTACATTGCGCCCGCGCGTCACGTTGCGCAGGAACGGCAGCACGTCGTCCGGGCCCTCAGGGCCGCCGAACGACAACAACAAGAACGCGTCGTAAGCCAACTAGACACCCATGGCGTGGAAGCCGCCGTCGACATGGACGATCTCGCCCGTGGTCGCCGGCAGCCAGTCCGACATCAGGGCAACGGCGGTGCGGGCGACGGGTTCGGCGTTCGCGTTGTCCCAGCCGAGCGGCGCGCGCCCGCTCCAGGCGTCCTCGAACGCGCTGAAGCCGGGGATGCTCTTGGCGGCCATGGTCCGGATCGGCCCGGCCGCGATGAGGTTCACCCGGATGCCGCGCGGGCCCAGCTCGCGGGCGAGGTAGCGCGACGCCGACTCCAGCCCGGCCTTGGCGACGCCCATCCAGTCATAGGCGGGCCAGGCAACGGTGGCGTCGAACGTCAGCCCGACCAGCGAGCCACCGGACTCGCCGAAGAGCGGAAGCGTCGCCACCGCCAGCGACTTGAGCGAGTACGTCGACACTTGCACGGCCGTCGACACGTCCTCCCAGGGCGCGTCCAGGAACCCGCCGCCGAGGCAGGACGCTGGCGCGAAGCCGATCGAGTGCAGCACGCCGTCCAGGCCGTCCACATGCTCGCCGACGCGGTCTGCCAGCGACGCGAGCTGCGAGTCGTCGGACACGTCCAGCTCGATGACCGGCGCGGGCTTGGGCAGCTTGTTCGCGACGCGCTCGACGAGCGACATCCGGCCGAAGCCGGTGAGCACGACCTCGGCGCCCTGCTCCTGCGCCACTCGGGCCACGGCGAACGCGATCGACGCATCGGTGATGACACCGGTGACGAGCAGCCGCTTGCCGTCGAGCAGACCCATCAGATCCCCATTCCCAGGCCGCCGTCGACCGGCAGCACGACTCCGCTGATGTAGGCGGCCGGCTCCGATGCCAAGAACAGGGCCGTCGCCGCGATCTCGTCCGGCGTCCCGTACCGCCGCAGCGGGACGTTCGCGAGGATCTCGCTCTTGCGCGCGTCGGTCAGTTCGGCCGTCATGTCGGTCTCGACGAAACCGGGCGCGATCACGTTAGCGGTGATGTTGCGGCTGCCCAGCTCTCGGGCGATCGACCGCGCCAGCCCGATCAGCCCGGCCTTGCTCGCCGCGTAGTTGGCCTGGCCCGGCGATCCGACGAGCGCGACCACGGAAGACACGAAGATCATCCGGCCGCTCCGGGCCCTCAGCATCCCGGACGCGGCCCGCTTGGCCACCCGGTACGCCCCGGTGAGGTTGGCGTCCACGACCCGTTCGAAGGACTCCTCGCTCATCCGCAGGAGCAAGGTGTCGTCGGTGATGCCGGCATTGGAGACGAGGACTTGCACCGGCCCGTGCTCGGACTCGACGGCGCTGAACGCTGCGTCGACCGCGGCTGCGTCGGTGACGTCGCACTGGACACCGAACAGCCCGTCCGGCGCGCCGGTGGCCCGATGGGTGACGGCGACCCGGTCGCCCGCGGCGGCGAACGCGCGCGCCACCGCCAGCCCGATACCGCGGTTGCCTCCGGTGACGAGTACTGAGCGGCTCACCCCAGGCACGCTAGCCGATCGGCCAGGACCACTCAGACCAGGCGTCCCGACCACAGCAGTGACGCCAACGCCGCCGCGAGCGTGAACAGCAGCCCGATCGCGAGGAATCGCCACGCGATGACCTTGCGCGCAGTGGTGAAACCGATCTGCGAGCCGATGTTCGAATAGACCGAGCGCAGCTCCGCCGCGGAGTGTGCGGTGTGGAACGTGCCACCCGTGTCAGCGGCCACTTCGCGCAGGGTCGTGGCGTCGGCGGGCACCGGCTGCGGGCCGTAGCCCGGGATGTCGACCGTGCCCTCGTCCGTGCCGAACGCGATCGTCGAGATCGCGACGCCTGCTTGTTTCGCTGCGCTGGCGCCCTGCTGCGGCGAGCGGCCCTTGTTCGACGTGCCGTCGCTCATCAGCACGATGCGCGCCGGGGCGGGCTTGTCGTCCTTGGCCGTCGTGGCCCGACTGAAGACGCTCACCGCATCGAGACAGGTGAAGATCGCCTCGCCGATCGCCGTCGAGTCCTGTAGCTGAAGTTGGTTGTCGATGGCCACCTTGAGCGAGTCGCGGTCGATCGTCGGCGGTACGACCACGCTCGCATTGCCGCCGAACTTCACCAGGCCGACGTTGATGCGCGGGGGCAGCAGCTCGACGAAGTCCTTGGCCGCCTTCTTCGCCGCGTTGATGCGATCGGGCAGGACATCGGTGGCCTTCATCGACAACGAGACGTCGACGGCCAGCATCACGGTGGCCCGATCCCGCGGCACCTTGACCGCCGCGGTCGGCTGCGCAACCCCGATCGTGAGCACGGACATGCCGACGAGCAGCAGCGCGAACGTCAGGTGCCGCCGCCAGCCCGGCCGCTTCGGCGCGACCGAGGCGAGCAGCTCGACATTGCTGAACCGCGCGACGTACTTCTTGCGGCGGATCTGCAGGACGGCGTACCAGCCGGCGACGCCGAACACGGCAACCAGCAAGAGCAGCCAGCCGGGGGCCAGGAACTGCATCAGCGCACCACTCCCGAACCGGACAGTGTCTTGCGACGCGCGATCACGAACTTGACGACGTCGGTGAGCCAGTCGCGGTCAGTGCGCAACTGCAGGTGACCGGCGCCCGCGTGGCGCAGCATGGTGGCGATCTGCGCCCGCTGCTTCGCGGCCGCCGCTGCGTAGCGCTGACGCAGGTCGGCGCTGGACGTCTGCACCTCGAGCTGATCGCCGCTCTCCGGGTCGACGAACGTCATCAGTCCGGCCGCGGGCAACTCCAGCTCGCGCGGATCGATGATCTCGGCGGCGATCAGCTGATGGCGTCCGGACAGCCCGCGCAGCGGCCGCTCCCAGTCGGTGTCGCCGAGGAAGTCCGAGACGATCGCGACGAGCCCGCGCTTGCGTGGTGGCCGGCGCAGTTGCTCGAGCATGGCCGCGAGGTCGCCGCGCTGGCCCTCGGCGGCACGCGGCAGCTGCGCGATGGCACGCATCAGGTAGCGGGCATGGGCCGTACCGCCGCGGGCCGGGATGCGCACCGTCTTCTCGCCGGTGCTGACGATCGCCCCGACCCGGTTGCCGCCGCGCACCGTCAGGTGCACGAACGCCGTGATCGCGGCGAGGACGAGCTCACGCTTCTCGGTGAGCGCCGTGCCGAAGTCGAGGCTCGGCGACAGATCGACGACCAGCCAGGTCTCCAGCTCGCGATCGGCAACGGTCTGCCGGACGTGCGGGGTGAGCGTCCGGGCGGTGACCGGCCAGTCCATGCGCCGCACGTCGTCGCCGGGCACGTAGAGCCGCGAGTCGCCGGTCTCGCTGCCCGGACCGGGCACCAGGCCTAGGTAGTTGCCCTGCAGCAGCCCGTCCAACTTGTTGCGGACGGTGAGCTCGAGGCGCCGCAGCAGCGGCTCGGCCGGGGCCAGGTCCAGCGCCGGCGGCGCGTCCTGGGCCTTGCTCACGCGGTGCGCTCCCAGCCGGTCGGCTGGCCGCCTGATTGCGACGGGCTGCCGTAGCTGACCGGCCCGCCGGCACGCTGCCGGGGCGCGACCTGCGGCAGCGGCACGGTCTGCAACACGCGGCGCACGGCGTGCATAGCGGGGATGCCGTCGGCGATGGCGTCGTAGGAGAGCACCATGCGGTGCGGCAGCACGTCCGAGGCCACGTCGAGGATGTCCTGCGGCAGCACGTAGTCGCGCCCGCGCAGCAACGCGAGGGCCCGGCCGGCGGCGATCAGGCCGAGGCTGGCGCGCGGGCTCGCGCCGTAGGAGATCCACTGCGCGACGTCCGGCATGCCGTGCTGCGACGGGTTACGGGTAGCGACGACCAGCCGCACCACGTAGTCGACGATCGCGTGGTGCACGAACACGCGTCCGGTGACCGACTGCAGGCGAGCCAGCTCGTCGGTGCTCAGCACGGCGTTCGCCACGGGGGGCTCGGCGCCCATCCGGTAGACGATCTCGCGCTCCTCGGCCGACGTCGGGTAGTCGACGTTGATCTTCATCAGGAAGCGGTCGCGCTGAGCCTCGGGCAGGGGGTAGACGCCCTCGCTCTCGATCGGGTTCTGCGTTGCCAGCACGAGGAACGGGTTCGGCACCGGGTAGCGCTGCCCGCCGAGGGAGACCTGCCGTTCGGCCATCACCTCGAGCAGCGCGGACTGCACCTTCGCCGGCGCCCGGTTGATCTCGTCGGCCAGCACGAAGTTGGCGAAGACCGGCCCGAGCTCGGTGTCGAACCGCTCCGAGCCCGGCCGGTAGATGCGCGTCCCGACGATGTCGGACGGCACCAGGTCGGGGGTGAACTGGAGGCGCGCGAACGTGCCACTGACCGTCCGCGCGAGCGTCTCGACGGCGAGGGTCTTGGCCACGCCGGGCACGCCCTCGAGCAGGCAGTGGCCGCGCGCGAGCAGGCCGACCATCATCCGCTCGACGAGGCGTTCCTG
>DASXRA010000223.1:0-3127 GCA_036506855.1 Jatrophihabitantaceae bacterium | reverse complement strand
CGTGCACGTTGCCGAACGTGGCAGCCAGCAGGTACCGGCCCTTCTCGCCGGTGCCGAGCACCTCGGCGGTGCGCAGCGCGTCGTCGGCGGTCGTGTACAGCTTCTCGTCGATCGCGCCGGTGACGCCGTCCTCCTCGCCACCGACGACACCGATCTCCAGCTCCAGGACGATCTTCGCCGCGGCCGCCTTGCCGAGCAGCTCCGCGGCGATCTGCAGATTCTCTTCGAGCGGCACGGCCGAGCCGTCCCACATATGCGACTGGAAAAGGGGATTCTCCCTGCGGTTGACCCGATTCTGCGAGATCGCGAGCAGCGGCCGGACGTACCCGTCGAGCTTGTCCTTCGGGCAGTGGTCGGTGTGCAGCGCGACGTGGATCGGGTACTTGTCGGCGACGACGTGCGCGAACTCGGCGAGGCCCACCGCGCCGGTCACCATCTCCTTGACCTTCGTGCCGGACGCGAACTCGGCACCGCCCGTCGACACCTGGATGATGCCGTCGCTGCCGGCGTCGGCGAACCCGCGCAGCGCAGCATTGAGCGTCTCGGACGACGTCACGTTGATCGCGGGATAAGCGAAGCCGCCCTGCTTTGCGCGGTCGAGCATCTCGGCGTAGATCTCAGGTGTTGCGATCGGCATCGTGCCAGTCTAGGGCGCCCGTGTGTGCGGCCGAGAGCGAACATCCTGGACGACGGCCGTCGCCTCCTGATCGGGTACGACGTATGGACGTGTTGGTGCTCGGCGGGACGGTTTTCCTCGGGCGTGCGGTCGTCGCCGAGGGGCTGGCCGCCGGAGCCGACGTGACGATCTTCAACCGCGGGGTGTCGGGCACGGCACCGAGCGGCGTCGAGCAGATCACCGGCGACCGCACCGTACCGGCCGACCTTGCCGCGCTCGGCGGACGGCACTTCGACGTCGTCGTCGACACGTCCGGCTACGTCCCGGCCGAGGTCACCCTCAGCGCGAACCTGCTGGCACCGACATGCGGCCACTACGCGTTCGTGTCGACGGTGAACGTCTTTCCGGGATGGCCGGAGGCGCCCGACTACCGCGCGGTCGGCGTCCACGACGGCGACCCGGACGCGACTCGGGACGATGCGCCCGACGAGGAGTCCGCGTACGGCTGGCTCAAGGCGGGTTGCGAGCTGGCCGTGGTCCGGGCATTCGGCACAGACCGTTCGTCGCTGCTGCGCGCCGGGTGCATCGTCGGGCCGGACGACTCGCGGGTCGGCCGGCTGTCGTGGTGGATCGACCGGGTCGCGCGTGGCGGCGAGGTGCTCGTGCCGGGGCGCCCGGAGGACCCGATGTCGCTGATCGATTCGCGCGACCTGGCCCGCTTCGTGCTCGCCGCCGCGCCCGGTGCGTTCGAGGCCTGCGGCACCGACTCGACGCGTGGCGAGCTCATGGACGCTTGCCGCTCGGCGACCGGATCCGATGCCGCGTTCACGTGGGTCGACGACGCGTGGCTCAGGGCTCAGGACGTCGAGCCGTGGACCGAGATCCCGCTCTGGGTGCCGGCTGCCGAGGCGCCGAGCGCGTTCGCCCACGATCCCGTGGATGCCGTGATGGCCGGGCTGCGTCGGCGGCCCCTGCTCGAGACCGTCGCCGATACCTGGGCCTGGCAGCGGGCCGGATGGCAGCCCACCGAACGCACGCCCGGACTGGACGCCGCCAAGGAGGCCGCACTGCTCAAGCAGTGGCACGCCCGCTGAGGCTCATCGACGGCGACGTCGCGGTCTAGGCAACTCCCCGATCTCGTCGACCGTCGCTTCGCGAACCCGCCCAGCCGCGTAGTCGGCCGCTGCGCGACCCGCGGCATCAATCGTCTCGGTCGTATAGAGCCATGCATCGCCAGCCGGGACAGTGACGACCGGGTGCAGGACGATCGAGTCGTCGCGTACCTCGACGTCGAACTTCGCCGCGCCGGCGAGGCCGAGCGCGCGGCGTGCCGCCGAGGGGATCACGACACGACCGTTGTCAGCCATCTCGATCGTCTTCACCGCTAGCCGACCTCACTTGGTCTTGCATTCTCGTCTTGCATGCGTGACTTGCGCACGCGTCTTGCATGTGTCCGACACCAAGGTACAGCCCAAGTAGGCACTCTGCCAGCCTGGCAATCTGCCAGAAGCATTATGCTGCCCGGATGGCCGAGCTGCGCGGGCTCATCGTCACAGACGAGTTCTTGCGGTCCTACGGAGACAGGCGCTTCACCGCGAGCGACAAGGCCGCCGTGGTGAAGGCACTTGGGTTGCTTTCGGAGAATTCGCGCCACCCATCACTGCGTCTGCACGCCCTGCAAGGCGATCTGCGACCGTGGTGGTCGATCTCAGCAACCGATTCGCTGCGCGTGCTGGTCATGCCCGTCGACGACAAGTACGTCGTCGGACCCGTATCGAAGCACTATCGGTAGGCGCCGAAAGCCCGGCGGGTGACTGTGCCGTCGCCCCGTAGACTGCGGCCCCATGCATTCGCTCGCCGGCGCAGCCGGCACCGTGCTCGCGTCGAATCCGATCAATCCGCACCACCTACTCGACAGCTTCGGGCTTGCCGGGCTGATCGTCATCATCTTCGCCGAGTGCGGGCTGCTGGTCGGCTTCTTCCTGCCCGGTGACACGCTGCTCTTCGCGGCCGGGCTGCTGCTCGCGATCGGCAAGCTGCACACTCCGCTGTGGGCATTCCTTATCACGGTGCCGATTGCGGCGGTCGCAGGGAACCTGGTCGGCTACTGGATCGGTTACCGGGTCGGTCCGCGCGTGTTCGACCGCCCGAAGTCCAGGATGTTCAAGCCCGAGTACGTCGACCGCTCGCACGCCTTCTTCGAACGCTTCGGCTCGTGGACGGTGATCCTCGCGCGGTTCGTCCCCATCGTGCGGACCGTGGCCACCGTCATGGCGGGTGTCAGCAAGATGCGCTTCAGCCTGTACGCCGCCTATTCGGTGATCGGCGGGCTTGTCTGGACGGTCGGCGTCCTGCTCGCCGGGTACTGGCTAGGACACATCGATTACGTCCAGAAGCACGTCGAACCGCTGATCGACCCCGTGCTGGTCGGCGTCGTGGTGCTGTCGCTGCTGCCCGTCACCGTGCACTATTTGCGGTCCAAGCGGGTCGACCGGTAGGTCCTTAACGACC
>DASXRA010000222.1:0-9547 GCA_036506855.1 Jatrophihabitantaceae bacterium | reverse complement strand
GAACGAGAAGTCGCCGTAGTGGCTCATCCAGCCGTCGTCGACCTGGATGGTGCGTGCGGGCACACCCGCGTCATGCAGGCCCTTCGCCCACGACAGCGCGGACGCCTGCGACACCGACGTATAGAACTGCCCCCACGAGTTCCACAGTGGCTTTGCGTACTGCGCGTCGGTGGCGTCGCTCTTCGTCGGCGTCCCGGTGATCCCGATGTAGTCGGCGTAGACGTCGTGCGGCGTGCGATCGACGAAGACGGTCGAATCCATGGCGTCGCTGCCAGTCAGCGAGTACCCGAAGACGCCCGGCTGCACGGAGTTCAGCGCCACGTCCATGACGTCACGCGTGTCGACCCAGAGCCCGGTGCCGCGCTGAGTGAACCAGAACGGATCGGTCATCAGGTACTCGGCGGGACCCATCGCGTCGTCGCGCACCTGGCCGGAGTCCAGCGGCCACGGCTGGCGGGTGTACGGCCCACCGTCGGACGTCTGCGCTTCGCCCTGGCCGTACCAGTGCCCGGCGGACGCGACGCGGTAGTGGCTGGCGACCTGCGTGGCGCCGGGCGCCGACCAGGTCATGCGGTACCGGTCTCGCGCCGGCGTGATCCGGTACGCGATGGTCGTGCCTGCCGAGTTCGTGGCGAGCGTCAGGTCGAGCACGCTGTCGTGCCAGCTCGAGCTCTGCACGGCAGTCGCGGTCGCCCAGCCGGCCGCTGTCTGGAAGTCGGCCGGCCCGGACGAGTCGGCGCCGGTCGTGGTCTGCAGGACCGTGCCGCCGGCGCGCTGGGTCGTGATCTGGAACGGCGAGGTCGCCACCACGATCGTGTAGCCGGGCGCCCCGGCCCCTGGCGGAACGCGAAGGGACAACGTGGCGCCATTGTCGGCGAACTCCGGGGCGTTGCCGGTGGGCGCCGCGGCGGCGCGACCAGCGGCGGCCGGTACGAGCGTGACGGCGAGCAGGGCCGCTGCGCCCGACCGGGCGAGTGTTGACCGATGGCGTCGTCGAGCAGTCATGTGTCGCTCCTTCGGCGGGCGGCTGCGCCGCACGGGCCCGGATCAATCGGGCTGCGGACCGTCCCCCCGCCGAGCGGTCGCGGCGCCGATCAGGCGACCCGGTGTACGACGGTCAATCGCCGCTCAGCGTAGGAAGGCGGGCAGATGGGCGTCAAGAGATTCGCTGCGCGAATCTGCTCGGACTCCGATCATTTCTCGTACGTATGCGCAGACCACTCGGCGCATAATCGGGCATATCGCTGGAGTGCGCAGGCCATTTGCACGTTTGATCTTGAAGATTGAGTGCTACGGCTGGGCGTCGACGCCGGCCTGTTTGCGCTGCTCCGGGGTGATCGGCGTGGGCGCGCCGGTGAGCGGGTCGAAGCCGCCACCCGTCTTCGGGAACGCGATCACGTCGCGTATGGACTCGGTGCCCGACAGCAGCGCGCAGATGCGGTCCCAGCCCAGCGCGATGCCGCCGTGCGGCGGAGCGCCGTAGGAGAACGCATCCAGCAGGAAGCCGAACTTCTCCTCTGCCTGCTCCTTGGACAGCCCCATGACGGCGAACACCCGCTCCTGGACGTCGCGCCGGTGGATACGGATCGACCCGCCGCCGATCTCGTTGCCGTTGCAGACGATGTCGTAGGCGTACGCGAGTGCCGATCCCGGATCGGTGTCGAAAGTGTCCATCGACTCGGGCTTGGGTGAGGTGAACGCGTGGTGCACGGCCGTCCAGGCGCCGGAGCCCACCGCGACGTCGTCGGTTTCGGTGACGAGCTCGAACAGTGGCGCGTCGACGACCCAGACGAACGACCAGGCGGAGTCGTCGATCAGCCCGAGCCGCCGGCCGATCTCGAGGCGGACCGCGCCGAGCAGAGCGCGCGCCGGTGACGCGGGCCCAGCGGTGAAGAAGATGCAGTCGCCGCTCTTCGCGCCCGCCGCCGCAGCCAGGCCGACCCGCTCGTCGTCGGAGAGGTTCTTGGCGACCGGGCCGCCGAGCTCGCCGTCGTCACCGACGAGTACGTAGGCCAGGCCCCGCGCACCGCGCTGCTTGGCCCAGTCCTGCCAGGCGTCGAGTTGCCTGCGCGGCTGGGAGGCCCCGCCCGGCATGACCACCGCGCCGACGTGCGGCGCCTGGAAGACGCGGAACGGCGTGCTCTTGAAGTAGTCGGTCAGCTCGACCAGTTCGAGACCGAAGCGCAAGTCCGGCTTGTCCGAGCCGAAGCGCGCCATCGCCTCGGCGTAGGTCATCCGCGGGATCGGCGTGGCGACCTCATGGCCGACGAGCCGCCACAGGGCAACCAGGACGTCCTCGGCCAGGGCGATCACGTCGTCCTGGTCGACGAAGCTCATCTCGACGTCGAGCTGGGTGAACTCCGGCTGGCGGTCGGCGCGGAAGTCCTCATCGCGGTAGCAGCGGGCGATCTGGAAGTACCGCTCCATGCCCGCCACCATCAGCAGCTGCTTGAACAGCTGCGGGGACTGCGGCAGGGCGTACCACGATCCGGGACGCAGCCGGGCCGGCACCAGGAAGTCGCGGGCGCCTTCGGGTGTCGACCGGGTCAGCGTCGGCGTCTCGATCTCGACGAACTTGTGCGCGTACATGACGTCGCGAGCGCCCCGGTTGACGTCGCTGCGTAGCCTGATCGCGGCGGCCGGCTCGGCGCGCCGCAGGTCGAGGTAGCGGTACCGCAGCCGTACCTCTTCGCCGACGCCGGTGTGCTCGTCGAGTTGGAACGGCAGTGTGGCCGCCTCGCTGAGCACGTCCAGACGAGACGCGTCGACCTCGATCTCGCCGGTCGGGATGTTCGGGTTGACGTTGCCCTCAGGGCGCAGCCGCACCTCGCCGGTCACCGCGATACACCACTCGTTGCGCAGGTCGTGCGCGACGTCGTCCTCACGAATCACGACCTGGACGGTGCCCGACGCGTCACGGAGGTCGATGAACGCCACGCCGCCGTGATCGCGCCGCCGGGCAACCCAGCCGGCCAGCGTCACGGTCTGCCCGGCGTGCTCGGTGCGCAGCGTGCCGGCCTCGTGCGTCCGGATCACGAACTCTCCCCTTCGATCACGACGTGCGGGCGCAGATCGTCGGCCGGCGGCATCCAGTCCGCCGGATCGGCGACCACCTGCGCCCCGCTTCGGATGTCCTTGACCTCGTCGGGCTCCCCCGCCGCGCCCGGGAACCATACATACGGGATGCCGCGGCGCTCCGCGAAGCGAATTTGCCGGCCGTACTTCTGCGCGTTCGGCGACACCTCGGTGGCGATGCCCCGAGCACGCAGGGCCTGGGCGATCTCGTCGCACCGCGCCCGCGACTCGTCGTCGGGCAGCGCGACCAGCACCGCCGACGGCACCGAGCGCGAACCGGTCAGCCGGCCACGCGCGAGCAGCGGAACGAGCATCCGGCTGATGCCCAGCGAGATGCCGGTGCCCGGGTAGGTGACCCGGCCGTCGGTCGCCAGCGAGTCGTAGCGCCCGCCCGAGCAGATCGACCCGATCGACTCGTAGCCCGCCATCCGCGTCTCGAACACCGTGCCGGTGTAGTAGTCCAGGCCGCGGGCGATCCGCAGATCGGCCTCGACGACGAACCGGTCCGTGGCCAGATCCGCACAGCCCCCGATCACGGCCTCGAGTTCGGCGAGACCGTCGTCGAGCAGTTCGTTCGACACGTCCAGCGCGCGCACCCGCTCGACGAAGTCGGTGCCGGCCGTCCGGATCTCGGCCAGCGCGATGCATTGCCGCACCTGCTCGCCGGAGAGGCCCGCGTCGTCGGCGAGCATCTTCGCGACGACGTCGGCCGGCACCTTGTCGAGCTTGTCGACGACCCGCATGACGGCGCCTGGATCCGGCGCGCCGACCCCGCGGTAGAAGCCCTCGATCAGTTTGCGGTTGTTGACCTGCAGCCGCAGCGGCGGCAGGAACGTCAGCGCGGCGAGCGCCGAGGCCATCACCCGGGCGATCTCGACGTCGTGGTGGAACGGCAACACGTCGCGCGCGACGACGTCGATGTCGGCCTGGGTGAACTCGCGGTAGCGCCCCTCCTGCGGACGCTCGCCGCGCCACACCTTCTGGATCTGGTAGCGCCGCAACGGGAACTCGAGCCTGCCCGCGTTCTCCAGCACGTACCGCGCGAACGGGACGGTGAGGTCGTAGTGCAGCCCGAGATGGGCATCGCGCGCGTCGTCTTCTGCCGCGTGCAGGCGGCGCAGGACGTACACCTCGTTGTCGATCTCGCCCTTGCGCAGCAACTGGTCGAGGGTCTCGGTCGCACGCGTCTCGATCGAGGCGAATCCGTGCAGCTCGAAGATCGCGCGCAGCGTGTCGATCACGTGCAGCTCGACGACGCGCTGGGCGGGCAGGAACTCCGGGAAGCCGCTGAGCGGGGCGGGCCGGCTCGAGCTCACGTCAACTCCAGCAGGTAGGGGTTCGTGACGCGTTCGCGGCCGATCGTGGTGGCCGGCCCGTGACCGGGATGCACGACCGTCTCGTCGGGCAGCGGCAAGATGACCTCGCGCAGCGACTCGGTCATCTGCGCCATGGACCCGCCGGGCAGGTCGACGCGGCCGATCGAGCCGGCGAACAGGACGTCGCCGCTGAACACGTCGCCGTCCAGGCCGAACACGACCGACCCCGCGGAGTGGCCCGGCGCATGGCGCACGCCGAACTTCAGGCCGGCGAGAGGCACGGTGTCGCCGTCGGCCAGCGCGCGCACGTCGTCCGGCTCGGCGAGTGTGAGCGCCTCGAGGCCGAGCAACGGGGTTCCCCTCGGCAGCCCGAGACCTGACCACGGGTCGGTGATCTGCCCCCGGTCGGCCGGGTGGATGTACGCGGGCACGTCACGAGCCTGGCAGACGGGGACCACGGAGAAGGTGTGATCGATGTGCCCGTGCGTCAGCAGGACCGCGACCGGGTGCAGCCGGTGCTCGGCGATCACCTCGTCCAGGTGCGGTCCGATCTCGATACCGGGGTCGATGACGACACACTGCTCGGCCGCCGCCGGCGCCACGAGCCAGCAGTTCGTGGCGGTGACCGCCGACGGGATTGCGGCGATCAGCACAGCGAGCACTCCCGTGGATCGGTCGCGGACCAGGACAGCCAAGCCTACCGACCGGGCCGGTTGGCCCTGCGGCACCGATCAGGCGCATCTTCGGGCACGAAAGCCGCACGGCGGCCGAAAGCTCCGAAGTGGTGGTTAGACTCGCGTTCCGACTCGCGTCGACGCGCAGTGAGGTGAGGGATGGACGCCAGCGACGCCGGCCGGGTGATCGGCGGTCGCTACGAGTGCGTCGAGCTGATCGGCCGCGGGGGCATGGGCGAGGTCTGGCGCGCCCGCGACACGTTGCTGCAGCGCGACGTCGCCGTCAAGCGGCTGGCCTACGGCGACGGCAGCGGCGACGACGCGACCATCGGCCGCTCGATGCGCGAGGCACGGCTCGCCGCGCGACTGAACCACCCGAACGCGGTCGGCATCTATGACGTCGTGGTCGACGAGGGGCTGCCGTGCCTGGTCATGGAGTTGGTCAGCGGCAAGTCCCTCAAGGAGTTCGTGGCCGAACGCCCGCTGGACCCGGTTGCCGCCGCCCGGATCGGCCGCCAGGTGGCCGCGGCACTTGCCGCCGCTCATCGCGCGGGCATCATCCATCGCGACGTCAAGCCGGCCAACGTGCTCATCGCCGATGACGGCACCGCGAAGCTGACCGACTTCGGTATCGCCCGCGACGAGGGTGACGCCGGCATGACCTCGACCGGGACGTTCATTGGCACGCCGAACTTCCTGGCGCCCGAGATCGCCCTCGGTGGCAACCACGGCCCGGCCAGCGACGTGTGGGCCCTCGGCGCGCTCCTCTACTCGGCGGTCGAGGGCGATCCGCCGTTCGCGGCAGGGGGAAACGCGCTGGCGGTGCTGAACCGGATTGCGACCACGGATCCGCCGGTGCCGCCGCATGCCGGGCCGCTGACCAGCGCAATCGCCGCCGCGATGCGTCGCGATCCGGCCAGCCGGCCGTCCGCGGACGCGATCGTCGGCCAGCTCGACGCCATCGTCGACGTCGCGCGCGATCACCCGGACCCTGCGACCCGCCCGACACCTGCCCCGCCGCGCCTGCAGGCGCCTCCTGTCCCGCCGCACCACACGCCGCCGCCGCACCACACGCCGCTGCAGCGCGCGCACACACCGATCCCGCACACACCGATCCCGCCTGGGTCGTACACGCCGCCCCCGCTCACCGCACCGCCCGCATTCGCGCAGGGCGGTCCTTTCCCGCCGCCCCGCCAGTACCCGCCGAGCATCGGCTACCCCGGCCCGCCGCCGGACCGGCCGCGCAAGCGCCACCGAGCATGGATCGCCGCGGTGTGCGGCTTGCTCGCGGTCGCCGCCGTCGCGACGGTGATCGTCATCGCCGCGACGGGCGGCAAGCACCACGAGGCCGATCCGACGCCCGGGCCGTCCACGACGTCGGGTCCGTCGCCGACCTCGAGCACGTCGGGCGTCTGTGACGACGACCGGACCGACGGCACCGGGCCCGCGCTCACCTACGTCATCTTCGCCGAACTCTTCGACGTCGCCGGCGCGCAGGCGTGCACGAAGCCGGGCACCGTGCCCGAGTCGTTCACCCGTAGCCTCAGTGGCAAGGTGTTCTCCCCCGCGTTCGACAACTCGGCCACCGACGACCAGGCCGACGTCGTCCGGACGAAGTTCACCGCTCTGGACGGCACGAAGCTCGTCGTCACGTCCACCAAGGGCGACGACGGCAAGTACCTGGTTACCGAGGCTCGCGTGCAGTGAAGGCGCTGTTGCGACGGCGATCGGGGTACTTCTGATCGGACGCCAAGGTGGCTTCCATACACTGTCGCGGACTCGCGCCATGCTTCGCCCGGGAAGGACGCATTCGTGCCGACGAACAAGCAGCGCCGTGAGGCGGCTCGCCGCCACCTCGAACGTCAGCTAGAGCGCCGCCAGCAGCAAGAGGCCGTCCGCAAGCGCCGGACGCTGATCGCCACGGTGGCGGGCACTGTCGTGCTGGCAGCGCTCGTCGTCACGTTCGTCGTCGTGGTCACGGGCGAGGACAAGAAGAAGCCCGCCGCCCAGAACAGCACCTCGGCGACTTCGCCGTCGCCGAGCCCGAGCAGCACCCAGACGCCGCTGCCGTCCCGGACTCCGAAGAAGATCGCAGCCCGTGCGCCGAAGAAGACCAGCGGGCCGTGCAAGTACGCCGAGTCCGCCGCCACGCTCACGAAGAACCCGAATCTCTTCGACGTCGGCCTGCCGCCGGACCCGTCACCGACACCGAAGGCCAAGCACACCGTGGTCTTCGCGACCAACAAGGGCGACATCACCGCCGAGTTCGACGGCACGGCCGCACCGTGCATGGTGCAGAGCCTCGACTACCTGATCAGCAAGAAGTTCTACGACAACACGGCGTGTCCCCGGTCGGTTAACCATGGCATCTTCGTGGTGCAGTGCGGCGACCCGACCGAGAGCGGCAGCGGTGGTCCGACCTACACGGTCAAGGACGAGAACCTGTCGAAGGCGGACTATTCCGAAGGCGCGATCGCGATGGCCAACGGCGGGCCGAACACCAACGGCAGCCAGTTCTTCTTCATCACCAAGGACAGCAACGAGAATGCCGCGGCAGGCACCGGCCTGCAGAAGAAGTACACCGTGGTCGGTCACGTGACGAGAGGCATCGACGTTCTTCGGCTCATCACCGAGGCCGGCGACGACGGCTCGAACCAGGCCGGCGGCGGGCGGCCGAGGCTCGACCTGATCTTCAAGACGGTCCGCCTCACGTCCGCCAAGGGGTGAGCGCAGCTAGTGTCCCGCGTCAGGAATCCGTTGCAATATGCGGTGATCCAGGTGGACCGCAAGACTGCGCCAGCCAGAGGAGGAGCCGATACCGGGGTTGCATGCCGGGGTTGTATCGGCGACGACGACAACGCAGCGAGGCGCCGCCGCAGATTGTGACAGGGATTCCTGACGCGGGACGCTAGTTCGCGGAGTGCACGCGGTAGACGTCGTA
This sequence comes from Jatrophihabitantaceae bacterium, assembly GCA_036506855.1. Taxonomy (GTDB): domain Bacteria; phylum Actinomycetota; class Actinomycetes; order Mycobacteriales; family Jatrophihabitantaceae; genus DASXRA01. Next base: position 1,541 of record DASXRA010000222.1, on the reverse strand, counting down.
GACGCCGTCGACGTTGCGGATCGCGCGCAGCAGGTGGCCCAGGTGCTTCGCCTCGGCCATCTCGAACGTGAACTTGCTGACTGCCACGCGGTCGCGGTTGGTGTTCACGGCCGCCGACAGGATGCTGACGCTCTCGTCGGACAGCACGCGGCTGACGTCGGACAGCAGGCGATGCCGGTCCAGCGCCTCGACCTGGATCGAGACGACGAACGTGGACTCCGCTGACGGCGCCCACTCGACCTCGACGAGGCGATCAGCCTGGTCCAGCAACGACGCCGCGTTCGTGCACGTCCGGCGGTGCACCGACACGCCCCCGCCACGGGTCACGAAACCGAGGATCTCGTCACCCGGAACCGGCGTGCAGCACCGGGCCAGCTTGACCCAGACGTCGCTGACGCCCTTGACCGTGACGCCCGCACTGCTCGACGAGCGGCGAGACGTCTGCCGCTCGGCAGGGGTCGTCGGCACGGCCGTCTCGGCGATGTCCTCGACCGCACCCTCGACGCCGCCGAGCTGGGTGACGAGCTTCTGCACGACCGTCTGCGCCGAGATGTGCGACTCGCCGACCGCCGCATAGAGGGCCGAGATGTCGGTGAGGTGCATGTCGCGGGCGATGGTGAGCAGAGCCTCGCCGCCGAGCAGGCGCTGCATCGGCAGCGACGCCTTGCGCATCGCTCGCGACAGCGACGTCTTGCCGGCGTCGATCGCGTCCTCGCGCCGCTCGCGGGCGAACCACTGGCGGATCTTGGTGCGTGCACGTGGCGACTTGACGAACGCCAGCCAGTCGCGTGACGGACCTGCGTTCTCGGCCTTGGAGGTGAAGATCTCGACCGTGTCGCCGTTGTCGAGCGCGCTCTCCAGCGCGACGAGCTTGCCGTTGACCCGCGCACCGATGCAGCGGTGGCCGACCTCGGTGTGCACCGCGTACGCGAAGTCGACCGGCGTGGACTCCGTGGGCAGCGCGACCACGTCGCCCTTCGGCGTGAACACGTACACCTCGCTGGCGCCGAGGTCGAAGCGCAGCGAATCGAGGAACTCCTCGGGCTCCTGCGCCTCGCGCTGCCAGTCGAGCAGTTGCCGCAGCCAGCCCATCTCGTCGGACACCGCCGACGGGTCCGACACATCGGCGTTCTTGATCTCCTTGTACTTCCAGTGCGCGGCGATACCGTACTCCGCCGTACGGTGCATGCCCTGGGTACGGATCTGCAACTCGACCGGCTTGCCGCCCGGGCCGATCACCGTCGTGTGCAACGACTGGTACATGTTGAACTTCGGCATCGCGATGTAGTCCTTGAACCGGCCGGGTACCGGCTGCCAGTTCGCGTGGATCACGCCGAGCGTGCCGTAACAATCCCTTTCGGAATCGACCAAAACCCGGATCCCAACCAGGTCGTAGATGTCGGCGAACTCGCGTCCGCGGACGATCATCTTCTGGTAGATCGAGTAGTAGTGCTTCGGCCGGCCGGTCACCGTCGCCTTGATGCTGCCTTCGCGCAGATCGACGTTGACTCGGTCGACCACCTCGTGCAGGTACGTGTCGC
>DASXRA010000221.1:0-4576 GCA_036506855.1 Jatrophihabitantaceae bacterium | reverse complement strand
GGCGCATGATCTTGCCGGATCGGGTCTTGGGCAACTCGGGGACGACCAGGATCTGGCGGGGTTTGGCGATCGGGCCGATCTCGTGCGCGACATGATCCCGCAACCCGCGGGCGAGGCCGTCGCCTTCGGCCGAACTGCCGCGCAGGATCACGAACGCGACGATGCCCTGCCCGGTAGTCGGGTCCGACGCCCCGACCACCGCCGCCTCGGCCACCGCGGGGTGTGAGACCAACGCGGATTCGACCTCGGTGGTGGAGATGTTGTGCCCCGAGATCAGCATGACGTCATCTACGCGGCCGAGCAGCCACAAGTCCCCGTCGTCGTCCTTCTTGGCGCCGTCCCCGGCGAAGTAGAACCCGGCCTCGGTGAACCGCGCCCAGTACGTCGATCGGTACCGCTCCTCGTCGCCCCAGATCCCGCGCAGCATCGCCGGCCACGGCTCGGTCAGCACCAGCAACCCGCCTGACCCGTTCGGCACCGGGACCCCGTCGTTGTCGACCACGTCCGCGCCGATCCCGGGCAGCGGTCGCGTCGCCGAACCCGGCTTGGTCGAGGTCACCCCTGGCAGCGGGCTGATCATGATGGCGCCGGTCTCGGTCTGCCACCAGGTGTCGACCACCGGCACCCGATCGCCGCCGATCACCCGCCGGTACCAGATCCATGCCTCCGGATTGATCGGCTCACCCACCGAGCCGAGCAGCCGCAACGAGGAGAGGTCGAACTTCGCCGGGATCGCGTCACCCCACTTCATGAACATCCGGATAGCGGTCGGCGCGGTGTAGAGCAGAGTCACCTTGTACTTCTGCACGATCTCCCAGAATCGACCCTGGTGCGGGCTGTCCGGGGTGCCCTCGTAGAGCACGATCGTCGCCCGATTCGAAAGCGGCCCGTACACGATGTACGAGTGCCCGGTGACCCAGCCGATGTCGGCCGTGCACCAGAAGACGTCGGTGTCGGGCTTGAGGTCGAACACGGCGTGATGCGTGTACGACACCTGCGTCAGATAGCCGCCGGCCGTGTGCAGGATCCCCTTCGGCTTACCCGTCGTCCCCGACGTATAGAGGATGAACAACGGGTGCTCGGCGTCGTGCGCCTCCGGTGCGTGCTCGGTCGACTGGCCCGCGACCACCTCGTCCCACCACACGTCGCGCTCGTCGGTCCAGTCGACCTGGTTATGGCCGCGCCGCACCACGAGGACGTGCGACACGTTCGTCTCGCCCTTGGCGAGCGCCTCGTCGACGGCGGGCTTCAGGGGCGACACGGCACCGCGGCGGTAACCGCCGTCGGCGGTGATCACGAGCTTGGCGTCGGCGTCCGCGATCCGGTCGATGAGCGCCTGCGCCGAGAACCCGCCGAACACCACGCTGTGCGGGGCACCGATCCGGGCGCAGGCCAGCATCGCCACTACCGCTTCGGGGATCATCGGCAGGTAGATCATCACCCGGTCACCCTTGGCCAGGCCGAGCTCGAGCAGGGCGTTCGCCGCCTTGCACACCTCGTCCTTGAGCTGGCCGTATGTGATCGTGCGCGTATCGCCCGGCTCGCCCTCGAAATGGATTGCCACCTGGTCGCCGCGGCCCGCCTGGACGTGCCGGTCGACGCAGTTGTAGGTGACGTTCAACGTCCCGCCGACGAACCACTTCGCGAACGGCGCGTCCCACTCGAGAACCTGCGACCAGCGCGACTGCCAGTGCAACCGATCAGCCTGCCGCTCCCAGAACCGCAGCCGGCTGATAGCCGCGTCGTCGTACACGTCGGCGCCCACATTCGCTGCCGCGGCGAACTCCGGACTCGGATCGAAATGACGCTCCTCGCGCAAGAGGTTCGAGAGCGTTTCGTCGGACACGATGATGACCTCGCAGACGAGTCGGTGGTTTTGTGCACGGTAGTGGGCCTGGCCATGACCCGGGAACCGGCCGTCGCTAGCCTGCCGCAGTGAACGATCCGCTCGCGCCGCTGCTCGATCTGCCGGGCGTCGCCGAAGGGGTCGACAGTGCGCGGTCCGCGGTCGACGCGCTGCTCACGAACCGAGTGCTGCGGCGCCGCTCGGCCGATGTGTCCGCCGAATCCGCATTGCGGGGGGCGTGGGCGTCGGCGTGGCTGGCGGGCTCGCAGGTTCCGCTCGACGACGTCCGCTCCGGCGCGGCGCTCGACCATCCAGTCGTGCAAGGAGCGCTGAGGGTGCAGTCGGCCATCGGCACGCTGGCTGACACCTGGACGCGCGCCCCCCGGCAGGCACTTGCCCGGCTGCACGCTCTGGCGGCCGCCGACCTCGTCGACGCGGCGCTGCTCGGTCGTCCAAGCGGCGGCGCCGAGCGGCTGGACATGCTCGTGGACGTGCTCGACGCGACATCCTCGCCGGCGGTCGTGGTTGCCGCGGTCGTACACGGCGAGCTGCTGTCGCTGGACGCGTTCGCGCCGGTGTCCGGCGTGGTGGCCATGGCGGCGGTGCGGCTCACCCTCGTCGAGCGTGGGCTGGACCCCAAGTCGCTCGTCGTCGTCGAGGCGGGACATCGCGAGTTGCGCACCGAGTACGACGCGGCGCTCGACGCCTACCGAGACGGGACGCCGGCCGGATTGGCCCGGTGGTTAGGGCATTGTGCGGACGCCGTCGTGGCGGGCGCGCGAGAGGCAATGGCGATCTGCGAGGCGATCGCGCGCGGCTGAACCGCTCCCGGACATGGACGGCGGCGCCGCCGAAGCGGCGCCGCCTAACACCATCCGTCGGGTTACCAAGCGTGCGTCTGCCTCATGTCGTGCGCGGGCCGTTGGAGGGTCCGCGTCGACTCACCTTTCGCGTGGTGGGTTCGCCGCGTGGGTGCCCGGTGGACCGTGTCGGCTGAGGCTCGCTGGGGGCTGGACCGCCATCGACGAACCTCATCCGTGGTAGTCATTGGACGCCTGGAACGGCGCACGGCACAAGACCTGCAGGCCGTGTAATTCGATCAATTCCGATCAAGGTGCCCGGAGGGCACTAGTCGAAGCGGCCGGCGGTGCGTCCGCCGCGGCGTCGCGTCGCGTACCAGGTGAGGCCGGCGACGGCGACGCCCGCGCCGGCAAGGGACAGCGTCGTCGCGGACCGCGGCGGGCGCAGGCCCGAGATGCGCTCGCGCATCGGGACCGCGTTGCTGAACGTGAGCATCGGCCAGCCACGTTCCAGGGCGACTTTGCGCAGCGCACGGTCGGCGTTGACGGCAGTCGGATGACCGACCGATTCGAGCATCGGTACGTCGGTGGACGAGTCGGAGTACCCGTAGCAGTCGCCGAGGTCGTAGTCGCGGGATGCTGCGAGATCGCGAATTGCCTGCGCCTTCTCCGGGCCGTAGACGTATCGCGCTATCTCACCGGTGTACTTGCCGTCGACGACGACCATCTGCGTCGCCACGATCTCGTCGGCGCCGACCATTGCCCCGATCGGCGCGACTATCTCATCGCCGGAGGACGAGACGATGACGACGTCGCGTCCCTCCGCCTTGTGTTCCTGGATCAACTCGACGGCTTCGTCGTAGACGAGCGGATCGATGATGTCGTGCAGCGTCTCGGCGACCACGTCGCGCACCTGCGCCACGTCCCAGCCGGTGCACATCGCGGTGATGAAGTCGCGCATGCGATCCATCTGATCCTCGTCGGCGCCGGACAGGGCGAAGACGAACTGGGCGAAGGCGCTGCGCAGGACGGTCCGCCGGTTGATCAGGCCGCTCTGATAGAAGGGCTTGCCGAAAGCCAGCGTGCTCGATTTCGCGATGATCGTCTTGTCGAGGTCGAAGAACGCCGCGGTTCTGGCCACGGTGATCGAGCATACGGACGGCGTTCGGTTCCTGGTCATCGGAGCGGGTATCGACGGCGTGTCAAATCCGCTGTCCACAGGCCGGTGGTTTGTCCACAGATCTCGTTTCGCCGTTTTCTTCAGCCCCCTCGGTCGGTTGGCTTCGACGTGTGGACGGGATCGCATGGCCGGTCATCGGCGTCGTGGGCAGTTGTGGCGGCGTCGGCGCGAGCACGTTCGCCGCGGTGCTTGCTGCCGTCGCCGCGCTGCGGCGGCGCAGCGTGCTGGTCGATCTCGATCCTGTGGCCGGTGGCATCGACGTGCTGGTCGGTCTCGAGGGTGTGCCCGGAGCGCGGTGGTCCGGGCTGCTGCTCGGCGGTGGGCGGCTCGATCCGCTCGTCCTGGTCGACGGGCTGCCGCACTGGTCGTCGGTCGCCGTGCTGTCCGGGGATGAGCTGCCGGAGCCGGACGCCGTGTCCCAACTGCTGGCCGTTGCCTGCCGGGCTGGTCCGGTCGTCGTCGACCTCGGGCGATGGGACTCGCCGGCGCGTGCGGCCGCCGTGCCTCGGTGCACGCTCACCGTCCTGGTATGCGGGGGCGACGTGCGGTCCGTGACGGGTGGGCGGGTCGTGCGGAGCGCGTTCGGCGATCGTCCGATCGGCGTCGTGGTGTCCCGTTCTCGCGGCGGCTTCGCGCCGGCGCGGCGAGTGGCCGAGCTCGTCGACGCGCCGCTGATCGGCGTGATGCGTGCCCCGCCGCGGCACGGCGACGTGCCGCTTGACCCGCGATCGCCGCCGCGTGCGATGGCTC
>DASXRA010000220.1:0-5908 GCA_036506855.1 Jatrophihabitantaceae bacterium | reverse complement strand
GTGCGGTCGATCGTGATCCCGGCGTTGTTGACGAGGATGTCGATGCGGCCGTGCTGCTCGATGACTTCGTGTACCACGCGCCGGCAGTCGTCGGCGACGGCGATGTTGCCCTCGTGCAGGGTGACCTGGCGGTCCGGGAAGTCTGCCTTCATCGCGACCAGGTACTCCTGCGCGCGGTCGTCGAAACCCCAGTAGCCGGCCGCGACGTGCGCGCCCTGCTGAGCGAGCCGGCGGGAGATCGCGGCTCCGATGCCGCTCGTGCCGCCGGTGACGAGGGCGACCCGGTCGCGGACGTCGCCGGCGTCGGCATGGCCGGTATGCGGTCGTTGCTCGGCGGACGTCATGTGCGCTCCCCCTGGGCTCCTGCGGGTTGCTTCTCGGCATCCGAAGCCGCGAACTGCGCTTGCAGCGCCGTGACGACCGACGGATCGGCGAGCGTTGTGACGTCGCCGAGCTCGCGGCCGTCGGAGACGTCCCGCAGCAAGCGGCGCATGATCTTGCCGGACCGCGTCTTGGGCAGGTCGTGGGCGAAGGTGATCTTCTTGGGACGGGCGAGCTTGCCGATGCGTTCGGCGACATGCTCGCGCAGCTCCGCCTCCAGCGCGGCGTTCACGTCGACGCCGGCGCGGACGGTCACGAAGGCGACCATGGCCTGCCCGGTCAGCTCGTCATGAGCGCCGACGACGGCTGCCTCCGCGACGGCCTGGTGTGACACCAGCGCGGACTCGACCTCGGCGGTCGACAGCCGGTGGCCGGAGACGTTGATGACGTCGTCGATCCGCCCGATGATCCAGAGATAGCCGTCCTCGTCCCGGCGCGCCGAATCACCGACGACGTAGGTGCGCGGTCCGTACCGGCCGAAGTAGGTCTGCACATACCGCGCGGGGTCTTCGTGCAGCGTGCGCAGCATGCTCGGCCACGGCTCGGTCAGCACCAGCAGCCCGGTGCCCACCTCGATCTCGTTGCCGTCCATGTCGAGCAAGCCACCCGACACGCCGGGCAGCGGTCGGGTCGCTGAGCCAGGCTTGGTCGGGGTGAGCGCCGGCAGCGCGGAGATCATGATCGCGCCGGTCTCGGTCTGCCACCACGTGTCGACGATCGGGCAGCGTTCGCCGCCGATGACGGTGTGGTACCACAACCACGCCTTCGGGTTGATAGGTTCGCCCACCGAGCCGAGCAGCCGTAGCGAGGACAGATCGTGCTTGCCCGGGTACTCCGGCCCCCACTTCATGCAGGCCCGGATCGCCGTCGGCGCGGTGTAGAGGATCGTCACGCCGTAGCGCTCGATGATGTCCCACCACACGTCCCGGTCCGGGTAGTCAGGTGCACCCTCGAACATGACCGACGTGCATCCGTTGGCCAGCGGGCCATAGACGACGTAGGAGTGGCCGGTGATCCAGCCGACGTCCGCGGTGCACCAGAAGACGTCACGATCAGGGGCGAGGTCGAAGACCATCGCGTGCGTGGTGCTCACGCCGGTGAGATAGCCGCCGGTCGTGTGGACGATGCCCTTCGGCTTGGCGGTAGAGCCGGACGAGTACAGCAGGAACAGTGGGTGCTCGGCCTCCATCGGCTCGGCCGGGCAGGTCGGATCGGCGGCCGCGAGCACTTCGTCGTACCAGACGTCGCGTCCGGCCCGCATCGAGCAGGCGGCTCCGACCGCCCGCACCACGACGACCGTCTCGAGGCTGTCGAGGTCGGCGATCACGTCGTCCAGGGCCTGCTTGATCGCCGTGGTCTTGCCCTTGCGGCGAGCGCCGTCGCCGGTGATCAGCGCCTTGGCGTGCGAAACCTCGAGCCGTTCGCGGACGGACGACGGCGCGAACCCGCCGAAAACCACGGTGTGCGGCGCGCCGATCCGGGCGCACGCCAGCATCGCCACGACTGCCTCCGGAATCATCGGCAGATAGATCCCGACCACATCGCCCTTGCGCACACCGCGCGCGAGTAGAGCGTTGGCCAGTCGCTGGACGTCGGCGAGCAGCGCGCTGTACGTCAGCGTCCGCTGCTCGCCTTCCTCACCGTGCCAGTGGAAGGCAACCCGGTCGCCACGTCCGGCGTTGACGTGCCGGTCCAGGCAGTTGTAGGAGACGTTGAGCGTGCCGTCGGCAAACCATGTGAAGAACGGCGGGTTGCTGTCGTCGAGCACCGTGCTGAACGTGGTGTCCCAGTCCAGCCGCTGCCGAGCCTGCTCGGCCCACCACGCCGGAGCGTCGGCAGCCTGTGCGTAGACGTCCGCATCTCCGGCCTGGGTGTCTGCGACGAAGCGGGCCGGCGGCTCGAACCGCTCGACGGCGAGCAGCTGGTCGAGATGCTGTTCGAGGGAAGGCAGTTGTCCCGGCATCGACGGCCTCCTGTGTCGGGGGTCCACGCCGGTGCGGCGGGATGGCGAGACACTAGGAACCGCGACGTTGCAAGGACGTTGCAAGCCGTATGCGGTTATCCGGGGCGGGCTCGCCCGTTCGGATGCGGGACCTTAGGCCCGCCTGATTTGGGAGCTTGAGCACTGCGCGGGCCGTAGCGCCACCGGCAGTATGCGAAGAAACTCGGGGCGCTTGACTGGGGTCTTCCGAATGGGCAGCGAAGCACCTTCGGGCCTGTCCGACGAACCCCTGAGGTCTGGGAGCGAACGTGGGCAACTTGCGTCGGACCACCCGTGTCGACGGCTATGCCAAGTCGTTGCTCAACGCGCATGCCGAGTTGCTGGGCGGTGGCTCGACGCCGACCGGTGTGCGGGCGCTGGTCGCCGATTCGTGGCTGCGCTCGGCCGCGGCGGGGGTCGACGCGGATGCCAGCCTCGCGCCGATCGCGCTGGCCGACTCGGAGCTGGCGGAGCACCGCGAGGCACACCCGTTGTCGCCGGTGGTCCCGTTGCTGTACGACGTACTCGGCCGGACGGCCGAGGAGTGCGACAGCCTGATGGCGATCGGCGACACCGCCGGCAACCTGTTGTGGGTGTGCGGCCGGCCCGACGTACTGCGCCGCGCCGAGCGGATCAACTTCGTTGCCGGCGCGGCGTGGGACGAGGCACACGTCGGCACCAACGCACCGGGCACCGCGCTGCGCCTGGATGCGCCCGTGCAGATCCATGCAGCCGAGCACTTCACCCGTCCCGTCCAGCGATGGTCGTGCGCGGCCGCGCCAATTCATGATCCCGAGACGCAGGCCGTCATCGGGATCGTCGATGTCACGGGCAACGACGACGTGGCGTCGCCCATGACGATGGGAATGGTGCGCGCGGCGGCCCGCATGGCCGAGGCGGAGCTCGCCCGGCTGGTCGCGGTCGGGCGTGGCCGGCAGCGGCTCGAGCTCTGGTCACCGACGCCGGTCAGCACGCTGCACGTAGCGGGCCTCGGTCGGCCCGACTGCCAGGTGCGCGTGAACGATCGGACAATCGTCCTCAGCCCGCGGCACAGCGAGATCGTGGTCATCCTCTTCGATCACCCCGACGGCATGACCGGCGATCAGCTGGCGATCGAGCTCTACCGCGACGATGTGCAGACCTCGACTCTGCGCGTAGAGATGGCCCGGCTGCGGGCCCAACTCGGCGCGGACGTCCTTGACTCCCGGCCATATCGGCTGCGGATCCCGGCCGAGTGCGACTGGCAGGCCGTGCCCGCGCTGATTGCAGCAGGGCGGGCGCGGGAGGCGATGCGCGCCTACCGCGGCCCGTTGCTATCGCAGTCCGACGCTCCCGGCGTGGTGCAGCGGCGCGAGAGTATCGAGCGGCAAATGCGGGCGGCCGTCCTCGCCTTGGCCGAGCCGGACCTGATGGTCGCCTGGACGAGGTCACGATGGGGCGCCGATGACCTGGAGATGTGGCAGCGCCAGGCCCGGACTCTGCCGCAGACCTCACCGCTACGGCCGCTCGCCATTGCCGAGGCACGCCGGCTCGACCACGAGCTGCGGGCGCCGAGCAGGCGCTGAGCGATCACGGCGGATGCCCTGCCATTGCGAAACGGACCGAAGAGGTTGATAGGGCCGACCCCAGATGCACGGGAGGCTGGCGCCGCCGGCATAGACAGCACATACGTCATATCGGCGAACATTCGCGATAGCGCTCCCATCTCATCGAAGTGCGCGTAGAGCTTGATCAACTTCTGACACGTCCTAAGTGCCTACAACCCGCAGAAAGACTGGGCCAGGGGGGAGCCGACGCGCGGACTCGAACCGCGAACCGCCCGATTACAAGAAGCGTTCACGCCTCGTATGCGCTGTCTGACGCTGAAAATACTGCGCCTACCTCTGCCTGTTGCCATCTTGCATGGCTGTCAACGACTGGATTTCATGGACAAAGCCATGGACAAGCGGCCGGCGGACGGGCCTGGAAGGGTTCGCGTCGCTGCCGAACCGTCCTTCGGGACCAAGAGGTCTCGCGCACCACGGCCAGCCGTGTCGCATTTGACCACCCGGCAATAACTGGCGGGTTCTCGCCGGCCGACGGGATCACCTGGCACCGTCGGCGCGAGCGTGCACGACCCAGACTGCCGCACGATATCCGTCTCGATCTCGCGATCGGCGACAGCCGGCGTAGGCGCCGTTGAGCGAGTAGAGCCCGAGATCTGCCTCCCACCGCCGAGCCCACCAGACCGAGTTCCCGGTCAGCGCTTCATGGTGTGTCTTCATCTCTTTCGCAAGATCGAGAAGCACGTCGGCGTAGCTCTTCTTTGTGTTGTCCAACAACTTCGTTGCGTGCCGGGCACGTGCAGTAATGGCCGCGTACCTGTCCTCGAGAAGCTCCGCCAAGGCGGGAACGCCCACGTCCGGATTTGTCGAACGAACCGCGGCCGCGCCTTCGTAGACGATGCGAACGAAGTGATGGCCCATCACGAGCGACACGTATGCGGACGCGTCCGGCAGCGAGGTTGTCGACTGCACCACGTCCGCTATCCATCGCGCATCCTCAGCGACCATTAGCCGGCTGACGCATGACCGAAGGTCGCCTGCGTCTGGGTTAGTGCCTAACGGCCACGGCGAACTCATGCATCCAGTCTGATGCACTGAGAGCGCGACGCGCTGGAGCGCATATCGGCGTGGGCAGGCAGCGCGGCATGGCAAATGTCGCGCGCATAGTCGGCGCTCGCGCGGCTCAGCTCGATCAGAACGGTGTGAGCCGCACCTCGACGGCGCTCACCGGGAGTGGCCATTGCAAGATCGAGTCGGAGCCGTCGATCTGCGCGGATCCGATCCGCGGTGCCTTGGGCGGTGTCGGCGTCGAGCAGGTCGCCCGGCACCGCTACGCGGCTCACGCTGATCTACGAGGACGGAAGGACCGATGGCTGTCCCCGAGTTCTCACGGACGAACGTGGATGATTGTTTTCCCCTTGCGTCGCTCGGTTGGGTTGAGGGCGGCGACGGCGTGGTCGAGGGTTGCGATGTTGTCGATGTTCGTCCGCAGTCGTCCGTCCCGCACCCGCAGGACGATCTCACCCAGTTGGCCGCGGTCGGACTCGACAACGAAGTCGATCGCCAGGCCGTCCGCGGGCCGCGCCTCGGGCGGCCCGACGATGGTGACCAGTGTTCCTCCGGCTCGAATCAGGCCCGCGGACCGCTGCTGGATGTCGCCGCCGATGACATCGAAAACCAGATCGACGCCACCGACGTCTTCCAGGGTTTCGTTGTCGAGGTCGACGAACTCCATTGCGCCGAAGTCGAGTGCCTTGTGACGGTCGGCAGCGCGTCCGGTGCTGATGACGTACGCGCCGGCCTCGCGTGCGAGTTGGGTCACCATCGTGCCGACTGCGCCGGCGGCGCCGTGCGCGAGGAGGCTCTGCCCCGCCTGAAGGCGGCCGTGTTCGAACAGTCCCTGCCACGCGGTCAGGCCCGAGATCGGCAGACTCGCGCCGACGGTGAAGTCGACGTCGCCCGGCAGCGGCGCGAGGTTGCGCGCCTCGATCGCCACATACTC
>DASXRA010000219.1:0-3253 GCA_036506855.1 Jatrophihabitantaceae bacterium | reverse complement strand
TCTTGTAATCGGGCGGTTCGCGGTTCGAGTCCGCGCGTCGGCTCTGACTCTAGCCCAGCGTTTCTGCGGGTTGTAGCCACTTGGGGCTCACTCGAAAGTTGATCAAGCTCGGCGAATTTTCGATGACATGGGAGCGCTATCGCGAATGTTCACCCATATGACGTCTGCACTGTCCGTGACGTCTGTGCCGCCTCGCCTGCCTGCGCTGTCCGCCTTGTCGACGTCCTCGGCTCCGAGCTGCCTCAACGATCTGCAGCTCTCTGGTCAGCGCCCATCGACTGGACGATGCGGTTGAACGACACCGCGTGATTAGCGGACAGCTGAGTGTCTGCGTCGGGGAGCACTCACCTTGCGTGGTAGGGGTCCGCCTTGTCCAGCGCCAGGTTCAGCTGGAGCACGCTGACGCGTGGTTCGCCGACGAAGCCGAGGTCGCGGCCGTTCTCGTACGGCTTCACAGGGACGTCGACCTGCGCGACGGTGAGGCCGCGGGTCTTGGCGACGCGGGCCTCTTGCAGGCGGGCGTATGCCGGGCTGATCTCGGGGTCCAGGCCCGACGCGGAGGCGGTCACGGCGTCCGCGGGAACGGCGGGATGCGCCGGGGTCGCCGCGGATGGGCACGATCTGGCCGTGCGAGTAGTCCTCGCCGAACTTGGCGGCCTCGACCGGCACGCCCTTGAGGTGGCGATGAACGGCGTTGCCGGTGCGGCCTGGTTGACGCTGACCACGCGGGTGATCGTGCCGTGGTAGCCGGGGCCGGACCAGAACACGGCGAGGACCGCACCAACGCCGTCCGGAGTGCAGAACGGCCGACAGCCGTCGACGCCTTCGAGCTTGCCCACCGCCAGGCTGATGCTGCGAACGCAGCATGTCGCCGCGTCGGTGTCCACGCGGCCGTGCGTCGACGCGGGTGCTGCCGGATCGTCGTCACCTGGTCGGGATGGCAACCTGGCTCTAGTCGACGGCGGAGTCGAGCTGCTCCGGAAAGGTGTGGGCAGCACCGCGGCAGGTCGGCGGGCTACTCAGGCCGCACCCATAGCGACGAACGACAATGCGGTCACGTGCTGCAACAGGTCGGTCTCGGCCAGACGCGCAGTCCGTAGCGCGCCGGCAAGCGTGGCCCCGGACGCGAGCGCCTCGTGCAGTATCAGCATCACGCCGACCGTGGCCGCGTCGTTCACCGGCACGAGGCTGGCCACGACGCCAGCTGTCCCGAGCGGCAGCAGTGCTGCAGTGAGCCCGAGCAGTTCGTCGACTCCGACCGACTCCAGCCGGCCGGAATCGCATGTGGACAACACGATGCGATAGGGCGCGCGGCGCAGGCGGGCGAGGTCGTAGACGGTGATGGGGCCGTCGTCCACGCGCAGCGACGAGAACAACGGGTTGTCCGCCCGGAACGTGCCGTGCGCCGCGATGTGGGCGAGGCTGCTGCCGTCCAGGGCCGCGAGCACGTCGGCCGCCGATGCCGCGCCGTCCGCCAGGCGCCGCGCGCCTGGGTACCGCTCGGCGAGCGTGTCGATCTCCAGCCCGCCGCCGGAAAGACCCGGGCCGCGCACGAGCACCACGTCGTCACCACGCGGGGCGCGCGTGGCCCGGGCCGTGAGCCAGCTCGTGACGGACGGCGCGACGCTGAGCTCACGACTGGTCAGCGCCGGGAGCAGGGTCCACGGAACGGCCTGCAGCCGCCCCGGTGGGACGAGGACGACCGGCCCGTCGCCGAGGTCGTCGGCTGCCGACGCGAGCAGTTCGGCCTGCATGTCGCGCCCGGCGGCATCGATGTGCGACCACGCTCTGCCGACCCGAGCGGGATCGGTCGCGTAGGCGAGGCCATGCAGCACGAGGCGGGCCCGCTCGACATGGGTCGCTGCGGCGGCGACGGCACCCGCGTGATGGCGTCGGACGCGGCCGCGGCGGCACACGAGCGCTTGCAGCTGGCCGTCCGACTCGACGATGTCGACCAGCGTCGTGTCGCCGAGAGCGTGCAGCATCTGCGCGACGTCGAGTTCTCGACCGGTTCGGCCGGGTTTGGCGCCGGATCCGGGCATGCGCAGCGCCCGCGCGCGGACAGCGTGCTCGAGCCGCACGCGCTCGCGTGCCAGCGCCGGGACCGGTCTGGTCGCGCTCTCGAGCCGGGCGACCGTGTCGCGCAGCGCCGCCAGTTCGCCGCGTGCCTGGGCGTCGTCGGGCGGTCGGACCGGTGGCAGCGCGAAGGCAGTGGCACGCCAGCGCTCGGTCCATCGCAGCGCGTCGTGGGTGCGCCCGCGGCGCAGGCAGCTGCGCTGGGCGAGGGCGGCGAGCTCGGCTCCGTGGGCGGTGGCGCGGGCGCGAAGTTCGGGCGAGCCGAGGGTCAACTGATGCTCGTGCAGCAGGTCGAGACCGCGCCGACACGCATGAAGCAGCTGGCGCTCGTCGCCGGTAGCCTGCGCGCGCAGCGCCTCGGCCACCCACCCGTCGATCCGCGCGACGGGGGGTCCGGATCGCCGGGCCCGCGCCGCTCGCTGCAGCGAATCGTCAGCGGGCTTGCCCAATGCGAGCGCGAGCCGCGCGGCGAGCAGGTCGGCTCGCGTCGCGTCGGGCACGCCGAGCTCGTGCAATTGCTGCGCCGCGTCGCGTGTTCGCGCGAGCAACGCCGCCATCCGCCGCCGTCCGTCGCCTGACATGGCCGCGAAATCCGCCTCGAGATGCACGAGCCGTGCCTGGCTGTACCACCAGCGCCGTCCCTGCGCGGCGAACAACCTCTCCGCGGCCCCGGCCCGGAGTCCTGCGGCCTCCGGTTCGCCACACGCGAGCGCCGCGCGCGCGGCGAGCAGGTCCAGTTCGGCCCTGCGTGTGGGCTGCCCGCGCGTCTCGGTCAGACCGGCGTCCGCGGCGTGCAGCGCGTCGCGGGCAAGACCGGCCGCGAGCAGCACCGTGCAGCGGTCGATGATCAGCTCTCCCGTGCGCGTGCCGAGAGCGTCGAGGCGGGCCTGCGCCTCGTCCAGACAGGTGAGCGCGGTCGGCAGGTCGCCGGCCATGAACGCGACGTGCCCGCGGTTCTGCACCGCGAGGGCCGCAGCGTAGGACTGATTGGTTTCCGCGTAGAGCCGCTCGGAGAGGCGCTGATCGGCTGCGGCGCGCTCGACCTGTCCCAGGGCCAGGTGCGCCAACCCGCGCATGGTGACCGCCCGCGCGGTCCAGATGTCCAGCGCGGCACTGCGCAGCACCGGTATCGCATCGCGAAGGTCAGCCAACGCCGCGTCGTTGCGTCCGAGGATCC
>DASXRA010000218.1:0-9606 GCA_036506855.1 Jatrophihabitantaceae bacterium | reverse complement strand
GGCCGATAGCGTGAGGCGTGGTCGTCGTCTTCGCGCTGCTTGCGGCCGTCGTCTACGGATGCGGCGACTTCGTCGGTGGGTTCGCCTCGCGTAGCCGCTCGGCCGTGACCGTGCTGCTCTACGCCTACCCGGTCGGCGCGGCGCTGATGCTGGGGCTGCTGCCGCTGTTCTCCGGGCCGCTCGACCCCCGGACGGCGCTGCTCGGTGCAGGGGGCGGCATCGGCGGCATGGTCGGCGTGATCGTCATGTACAGCCTGATGGCCCGGGCACCCATGAACATCATCTCGCCGGTGACCGCCGTCCTCGCGGCCGTCGTCCCGGTCGGCTTCGGGGTCCTCGTCGGCGAACGACCGCACGTGGCCGCGTGGTTCGGCATCGTCCTCGGCATGGCCGCGGTGATGCTGGTCAGCCACACGCCGGACGATCACCCGCACGGCCCGGTCGGCGCGCGCGTCCTGGCCCTGGCGTGCGTGTCGGGCATCGGCTTCGGCGCCTACTTCATCTGCCTCGCGCGCGCAGATCCGCATTCGGGTATGTGGCCGTTGGTGATCTCGCGGATCACGTCCGCTGCGCTGATCGTGCCGCTGGCCCGGCGGACCCGCGCCTTCGAGGTGCTGAGCGGTCGCGTGCTCGGTCTCGCCGTGCTGTGCGGCATCCTCGACGCGAGCGCGAACCTGTTCTTCTTGCTGGCATCGCGGCACGGGTTGCTCTCGATCGCCAGCGTGATCACGTCGCTGTACCCGGCGATGACGGTGCTGCTCGCCGTGTGGCTGCTGCACGAGCACACCGGACGGCTGCAACGCGTCGGCCTTGCGCTGGCCGCCGTGTCGATCGTCCTGATCACCTACTGACGGTGCAGTTCACGACCCGGTCCGGCGCGCGATGACCAGCGCGCGGAGTCGATGCAGCCGCGGCGTCAGGCCGTAGATCACGATTGGTACCGCGACGGTGGCGAGGACGAAGGTCCGAAGGGCGATTGGCAGGTCCTTCATCGCGCTGCGCAGCGCCAGATTCAGCAGTAGGAGAGTCGGGAAGACAGCGACCCAGATCATGAGCGCCAGTTGGTGCTTCGATGGTGGCGGAACGGGCGTTCGCTGCGGGATTGGTCGATCGTCGGACAGGGCTGGTGAACTCCTCGGCTCAGACGGGACTGGGTGGGGTGTCGCCTCGCGGAGGCCGCCAGGCAGTCGGGTGCATCAGGCCACGTGGCCACCGCGGATCTCTCGAACAGCGCGTTGGACGTCCTCCTCGACGAGGTCCGCATTCAGCGCAATCGCTGCCGATGACCCTTCGCCTGCGGCCGTGATCACCTGGGCGCGCGGGTTGGCCGCGTTTCCGGCAACCCACACTCCGGGCACCGTGGTGCGGCCTGTGGCATCGGCTACGACGAATCCGTTGTCGTCCACCGCGCAGCCCACGTCGACGAGCAGGTCCGAGTTCGGGATGAAACGCGGGCGTACGAAGACCGCACTTCGGGCGATGAACTTGCCGTCGTTCAGCTCGATCCCCCGCAGTCGGTCGTCATCCACGACGAGCCGTGTCACGGTGCCCTCGACGACGCCGATAGCTCGGGCGGCGAGTCGTTCGTGCTGATCCGCTGTGAGCGTGTCGGTGTGCGGGAGGAAGACGACGTCAGACGACCACTGTCGGATCAGCTGCGCATGCTGGACGGCATCAGGCGTTCCGCCCAGCACGCCGAGTGGCTGATCCCGTACTTCGTACCCGTGGCAGTAAGGGCAATGCAGCAGGTCTCGCCCCCACCGCTCGCGTACACCGGGGATATCGGGCAGTTCATCGCGTAGCCCGGTGGCTACGAGAACACGCCGGACGTCCAACCGCGGGCCGTCGGCGAGGGTTACTCGAAACCGTGGCCCGGAACCCGGGACGACTTTGGCGACCGTGCCGGCGATCAGCTGGCCTCCGTACCGCTGTACCTCGTCGCGCCCGGCAGCCAGCAGGTCTCGCGGTGGCATGCCGTCACGCGAGAGGAATCCCTGCACATGGGCTGCGGGTGAGTTGCGTGGTTCGCCGGCGTCGACAACCGCCACGCTGCGCCGGGCTCGGGACAGTACCAGCGCCGCTGACAGACCGGCCGCTCCGCCGCCGATCACTGCAACGTCGTATTCGCTCATGACAGTCAGCCTGCGCTGGCCGGGCCTGCACCGACAACTCTCGTTGCCATTTCTGGGAAAGGGCATTGGAATGAGCTCATGGAAGACCTGACATCGATCGCTGCCGCGCTCGACCTGGTCGGCCCGCGGCTCAAGCGGATGCGTTCCCAGCGAGGTGTCACTCTGGCTGATCTGTCCGAGCGGACCGGCATCTCGAAGAGCACACTGTCACGGCTCGAGACCGGCCAGCGCAGGCCGAGCCTCGAGTTGCTTCTCCCGCTCGCCCAGACCTATCGGGTACCGCTGGATGACCTCGTCGGGGCTCCCGAGCTCGGGGACCCGCGGATTCGTCTCAAGCCACGACGTGTGAACGGCCGCACGGTGCTTCCGCTCACCCAACAGCCTGGCGGCGTCCAGGCGTGGAAGATCATCATCCCAGCGGCGCAATCCAACCCGGAGCTTCGAGTTCACGACGGCTACGAATGGCTATACGTCCTTGCCGGCCGGATACGCCTGATCCTTGGCGATCGCGATCTTGTGCTCGGCGTGGGCGAAGCGGCCGAGTTCGACACAAGGCTGCCGCACTGGTTCGGCAGCACGGGTGAACGCTCAGCGGAGATCTTGAGCCTCTTCGGGCGGCCAGGGGAACGAATGCACGTGCGCGCGAAGGCAGGCAAGCAGGGAGCCGACGACGGGTGACGCCTTCCATGTTCGGGAAGGTTGGCGTAGCATATATGTTACGCCAACATCGGGAGACCGGAATTACGAGCCGGCAACGAGGAACCTTCTGGGACGACCTCGGGCGCGACCTGGAAGACCCGGCCTTCGCCCGCCAGTACGCCATCGAGTCGGCGCGGATCGCGACCATCGATGCAGTCGTGAACGCACTCGACGAGGCACGCGAAGCCGAGGGCTTGTCCAAGGCCGACCTTGCGCGCGCCGTCGGGTCCGAGCCAGCAGTGGTTCGGCGACTGTTCGGCTCGGGTCGGGTCAACCCGACCCTCGGGACGCTCGCCGAGGTCGCGGCAGCCCTCGGTTTGCGCATCACGGTCGAGAAGGACCCCGCCGCGTCAGCAAACCCTGGGCGCGGCACGGCTCGGCGCGGCGGCGTGCGGTCCGCTGAACCTGTTCGGGTTGCGGCCACCAAAGGTCGACCGACGCCCGGCAAGACCGCAGTCCGGCTCGCCGCCAAGACGGCCGCGAAGTCCACGGCTAAGAGGAAGCTCGTCACGCGTTAGATCACGCCGCCGGGGGTTGCGGGCCCGGTACTCCGTTCCAAGCGCGCGGACCTGGGCGTAGTCCTCATCGCTGAGCGTGGTCCGGAACGCCTTGGAGCGTCCGTCGATGACAACCAGCAATGGCTTGTCGCGTCCCTCCGCCTCGTAGTCGAGCAGGCAGAACAGCGGGTAGTGGCCGCGTTGCGGTCCGTCCACGCGTACCTCGAAGAAGCGCCTGCGACCGGATCGCGGATCAGGGCTCATCGCGGCGCATCGTCCCAGTCGACTCCGACACAAGCGACCGCAATCGGCTGTCGTCATCAAGCGAAACCAGTCGGGGACTGGCAGGCATTCTAGGACAGCCTCATCGTCGCCGAGTGAGTGCGATACGCGATCGGACGTCGCGGGCGTGCTGTGGAGAGTTAGTTGAGATCCAACGGTTCGGCCGCGCCGCGTCCGTCCTCGCGCCAGTTCGCCTCGTTCATCCGGGACGGCTGCACGCGCGGCGGCTCGCCTTCCATCTTCGGGAAGTTCGGCGGATACGGCATGTCGCCCAGACCGTGGTCACGCTCGTCGCGGTCGGCCCATTCGAGCAACGGCTCGATCGACCACACCGCGTCGTCGATGCCGGCGTGCAGGTCGCCCAGCTCGGCGAAGCGCGCCGGCATCGTGGCGATCGTGAAGTCATCCATCTCGACATCGGGCAACTCCGCCCAGGTAACCGGCGCGGACACCGGGCCGTGCGGCTTGCCGCGCACCGAATACGCCGACGCAATCGTGCGGTCGCGGGCGTTCTGGTTGTAGTCGACGAAGATCTGCTCGCCTCGCTCCTCCTTCCACCACGCGGTGGTGACGAGCTCGGGCGCCCGGCGCTCGATCTCGCGTGCGAAGGCCAAGGCCCCACGGCGCACTTCGCGGAACCCGAACGCCGGCTCGATCCGAACGTAGATGTGCAGCCCCCGCGAGCCCGATGTCTTTGGCCAGCCGACCGCGCCCAGCTCGTCGAGCACCTCGTGCACCACAACCGCCACCTGCTTGGCCTCGGCCAGCCCGGTGCCTGGCTGCGGGTCAAGGTCGATGCGCAGCTCGTCGGGCTGCTCGGTGTCTGCCCGCCGCGAGTGCCAAGGGTGGAACTCGACCGTCGACATCTGCACGGCCCAGATCACGCTGGCGAGTTCGGTCACGCACAACTCGTCGGCACTGCGCCCGGACGGGAAGCGCACCGTCGCCGTCTCGACCCAGTCCGGTGCGCCCTTGGGCAGCCGCTTCTGGTAGATCTTCTCGCCGCTCACGCCGTCCGGGTAGCGGTGCAGCATGCACGGCCGCTCGCGCAGTGCGCGCACGATGCCATCGCCGACCGCGAGGTAGTAGCGGGCGAGATCGAGCTTCGTCTCGCCACGCTCCGGGAAGTACACGCGATCCGGATTGCTGATGCGCACGGTTCGGTCGCCGACTTCGAGCTCGGTGGACGGTGACGGCATGACTGGACGGTAAGCCATGTCGGGCGCGGCTCATAGGATCATCGCCCATGGCGACATGGGAGATTCATCCGGCAGCGGCAAGCCTCGATCCGACCACTCAGATCGAGACCGACAGCGCTGGTCTCGCCGATGCCGCGACAGGCATCCTGGACGTTCCGGTCGAGTACTGCCCGGGGTGGACGGTCGCCGACCTGGTGTGGCACGTGCGCGGCGTGCACCACTTCTGGGCCGAGATCGTGGCCGGCAGCCTCACCGACCCGAACGACGTCAAGCGATTCGAGCGGCCCGGCGATGCCCAGCTGATCGACGATTTCCGCGACGGCGCCCAGCGTCTGGTCAGCGTGCTGCGAGCCGCGGATCCGGCGGCACCGGTGTGGACGTGGGCTCCGCAGCGCGATGCCGGCTTCGTCGTCCGGCACCAGGTGCAGGAAACCGCCGTGCACCGCTGGGACGCCGAGCACGCGGCCCGAAACACGTTCTCGATCGACCTGCCCACGGCCGTCGACTCGATCGAGGAGTTTCTGACGTTCTCGACCGACGTCTCCGATGCCACGCCGCTAGGCGAGGCGCTCCTGCTCGACGCCACCGACGCCGACGCGGCGTGGATCGTCGACGACGGCCCGAACCAGACCGTCCGCTGGAGCCGCGGTCAGGCCGAGTCGGCCGGCGCCGAATTGCACGGCAGTGCCTCCGACCTGCTGCTGTGGCTGTACGGCCGAGCCGAGCCCGACGCCATGGTCACCGGCGACACGGGCGTTCTCAGCCGTTTCCGGACGCATCTCGACACGGCCTGATACTGGGGCATGCTGGTGTCGTGAACACCGAGACCCGGTGGGGCGGTGACGACGAGCCCGACGAGCCGCGCCGCGAGCCGCCCGACTTCGCCTGGGGCCGAACCGCCAACCCCAACAGCGTCGACGGAGAGCTGCAGAATCTCGCAGCGTTCGGCACCGGACTGAGCCGGCTTACCGGCCGGCGCCGGACGGCGGCCTCGGTGGTCGTCTGGCTGATCCTGATCGGCTTCGCCCTGGCGCTGATCTTCGGCGTCATCGGGGTCATCGGCGTCTGGTGATTCGGTTCCGCGGATCGTCATATCGTCGACGTGCTCGGCCACGTACCGTCGAGGACATGACGGATGCAGAGACAGCGGCGCCGGTGGTCAAGTCCGACGCCGAGTGGCGCGAGCAGCTCAGTCCCGCGGAGTACGCGGTGCTGCGCGAGGCCGGCACGGAGCGGCCGTTCACCGGCGAATACACCGACAACAAGCAGGTCGGCGTCTACCGCTGCCGCGCCTGCGGCAACGAGCTGTTCCGCAGCGACACCAAGTTCGACTCACACTGCGGCTGGCCCAGCTTCTTCACGCCGCTGGCAGGCGATCACGTGATCGAGCGCCGCGACGTCAGCATGGGCATGGCGCGCACCGAGGTCATCTGCGCCAACTGCCACAGCCACCTCGGGCACGTCTTCGAAGGCGAGGGCTACGGCACGCCGACCGACCTGCGCTACTGCATCAACTCGATCTCGCTGACCTTCGAGCCGGCCGACTAACCCGGTTTTGGTCGCCCAGCGTCATATAGACGCCTGGGCGGCCAAAACCGTCAAGGCAGGGCGGCGACCAACTCGTCTACGCTGCGGCGGCGCCCGGTGAAGAACGGCACCTCATCGCGGACGTGTCGGCGCGTCTCGGAGCCACGCAGGTGGCGCATCAGGTCGACGATCCGGTGCAGCTCGTCTGCCTCGAACGCCAGCATCCACTCGTAGTCGCCCAGCGCGAACGCGGCGACGGTGTTCGCGCGCACGTCCGGGTACTCGCGTGCCATCCGGCCGTGCTCGGCAAGGAGCGCTCGTCGCTGCGCGTCCGGCAGCAGGTACCACTCGTAGGAGCGGACGAACGGGTAGACGCACACGTACGCGCGGGGCTGCTCGTCGGCGAGGAACGCCGGGACGTGGCTCTTGTTGAACTCCGCCGGGCGGTGCAGCGCCATCGACGACCAGACCGGCCGCAGGTGAGCGCCCAGGTCGGTGCGCCGGAAGCGGCCGTACGCGTCCTGCAACGCGTCGGCCGACGGAGCATGCCACCAGATCATCAGGTCGGCGTCGGCCCGCAGGGCGCTCACGTCGTAGGTGCCTCGGATCGTGACGTCCTTGGCGGCCAGCTGCTCGAACAGCTCGGTGACCTCGGCGGCCAGCGCGCGCCGGTCCGCCTCGCCGACAGGCGTCTCGCAGCGGAACACCGACCATGCCGTGTAGCGGATCACGTCGTTGAGCTCTCGCGCCTGCTTGCCGTCGACCATGACGCTCATTGTCCCCGGGATGCCGGGGCAGCGCTCAGCAGCACTTGGCCGGCGGCGAGCCGGGCTGCGGCGATGCATGCCGGGATGCCGACCCCGTCATAGGCGGCCCCGCAGACTGCCAGCCCCGGCACTCGCGCCACTGCCGCTCGGATGCGAGCCACCTTCTCGACATGGCCGACCGCGTACTGCGGCAATCCGCCGCCCCACCGGGTGACGCGCGCGTCGATCGGCCGGGCGTCCACGCCGATCAGCGTCCGCAGCTCGTGCCGCACCAGGGCGATGAGGTCGTCGTCGTCGCGCTGCATGTCGACGTTCTCGCCGACGCGCCCGACCGATGCGCGCAGCACGGCCAGGCCGTCGGGCGTGCCGGGCCACTTCTGCGACGACAGGGTGACGGCCTTGACCCGCATGCCCTCCCCCGAGGCGACGAGCAGGCCGCTGCCTGTCGGCAGCGTCACGTCGCGGTAGGCAAGCGTGATGATCGCCATGCTCGCAGTGTCCACAGTGGACAGCTCGGCGCCGGCCGTGGGCGCGACGTCGCTCAGCAGGCGCGCTGCCTTGGCGGGCGGCGTGGCCACGATCACGGCGTCCGCCTCGACCAGTTCGGACGCCGGCACCGGGCCGCAGGCGAGCGCGAAGCCGGTGCCCGTGCGGCGGATTGCGCGCACGGTCACTCCGGTACGCACGCCGAACCGTCCGGATTCGGCGAGCGCGAGCGGCAGCCGGCCCAAGCCCCCGGCCAGCGACGCGAACACCGGTGCGTCCGATTGCGCGCTGCCCGTGACCTCACCCGCCGCCGCGACCAGCGACGCCCCGCCCGCCGCAAGGCGTGCCGCCAGCGCCGGCATGGTGGCGCGCAGCGAGAGCTCGTCAGCGCGCCCCGCGTACACGCCGCCCAGTAACGGCTCGACCAGCCGGTCGACCACCTCGGCGCCCAGGCGGTCACGCACGAACCGGCCCACCGCGACATCCTCAGTGAGCGGCGCCATTAGCGGACCGACCGCCTCACCCTCCACAGTGGACAGTCCCGAGTCGCTCAGCACGCCGGACGCCCGCAGCGCGCCGACGTCGC
This sequence comes from Jatrophihabitantaceae bacterium, assembly GCA_036506855.1. Lineage (GTDB taxonomy): Bacteria > Actinomycetota > Actinomycetes > Mycobacteriales > Jatrophihabitantaceae > DASXRA01. The sequence goes on along the minus strand of DASXRA010000218.1, from coordinate 1,431 downwards.
CCGGGATGCCGAGCATCGTCCGGACCGGCATCGGGTGACTCGCACCGCCGGCGCGTATCCGGGCGGATGTCGTCAGCGGCGCGATCAGCGAGTCGGCCAGCCCGGCGGCACGCGCCAGCTCGACGCCCTCGGGCCGGCGGGCCAGCATCGCCTCGGCGCCCACGTCGACAGGCAGGCCGGCAACCTCGTCGACGCGCAGCTTGCCGCCGACCTGCGGCGAGGCCTCCAGCACGAGCACGTCGGCGCGATCGGACAGCGCCCAGGCCGCTGCCAGGCCCGATATGCCGCCACCGATCACGACGACTCGCATCAAAGCCCTTGGATGAGCTCGACGACGCGGGTCAGCACGTCCGGATCCGTGTCGGGCAGCACGCCGTGCCCGAGGTTGAAGATGTGGCCCGACGCTGCGCGTCCCTCGGCGACGATCCGGCGCACGGCCCGGTCCACCACCGGCCAGTCCGCGAGCAGCAGCGCGGGATCCAGATTGCCTTGGACGACGGCGCCGGGGCCGAGCCGCCGCGCGGCCTCGTCGAGCGGAACCCGCCAGTCGACGCCGACCACGTCGGCACCGGCCTGCCGCATGAGCGCGAGCAGCTCACCCGTGCCGACGCCGAAGTGGATCCGCGGCACACCGGCGACCGACTCGAGCACCGTCCGGCTGTGCAGCAGGACGAAGGCCTCGTAGTCGGCCGCCGACAGGGCGCCGGCCCAGGAGTCGAACAGCTGCACGGCTGCCGCCCCGGCCTCGATCTGCACGCGCAGGAACGCCGACGCTATCGCCGCCAGCCGCGCCAGCAGGGCGTGCCAGAGCTGCGGCTCGCCGTGCATGAGTGCCTTCGTCCGCGCATGGTCGCGCGACGGCCCACCCTCGATGAGGTAGCTGGCCAGCGTGAACGGCGCGCCCGCAAAGCCGATCAGCGGAGTGCCACCGAGCCGGGAGACGAGCTCGTGCACCGCCTCGCTCACGTACGGGACGTCGCCGGGGTGCAGGTCGCGCAGCGAATCGAGGTCGCCCACGGACCGGATCGGCTTGTCGACGACCGGCCCCACGCCCGTGACGATGTCGATGTCCAGGCCGATCGCGACGAGCGGCACCACGATGTCGGAGAACAGGATCGCGGCGTCCACGCCGTGTCGTCGCACCGGCTGCAGGGTGATCTCGGTGACGAGCTCCGGCGAGCGGCACGCCTCGAGCATCGTCGTGCCCTCGCGCAGCGCCCGATACTCGGGCAACGACCGGCCTGCCTGGCGCATGAACCACACCGGCGGGCGGGCGTCCGGGCGTCCCGACGCGGCCCGGCCGAGCAGCGAATCCGACGATCCGGTCATGGCGCCGGCGACCGAGCGCCGCGATGCTGAGTCATCGTTGCCCATCGTCGCATGCTGCCTCTGGGCGCTCGGCGCGCCTAGCTGATTTTGTCGGTCCTGCAT
>DASXRA010000217.1:0-1712 GCA_036506855.1 Jatrophihabitantaceae bacterium | reverse complement strand
CGATGTGCTGGACTCGGTCCTCACCGCGCGTCGGCAGGGCGCCCTGATCATGCAGACCTGGACGGTCTAGCCAGCCGGTAGATCCGCTCGTGCTGACGGGCGGCGCGGTCCCACGTGAACCGGGGCACGACGAGCCGGCCGCCCGCGATGACGCGTTGCCGCAGTTCCGGATCGGTCATAAGTGCCCTCATGCCGCTCGCCAGCGAGCCGGGATCGCCCACAGCGGTGAGCACGGCGTTCGTCCCGTCGGTGAGGTATTCCTGCAGCACGGTGATATCGCTGGCGACAACCGGCAGGTCGGCGCTCATCGCCTCGAGCACCGCCAGCCCCCAGCCTTCCTTGACAGAGGGGAAAGCCAGCGCGTCGGCGCTTCGATACCACTCGTGCACCTCGTCGTCGCTGACGGTGCCGAGCTGAATGACATCGCGCCCCAGTTCGAGGCCAAGGTCGGGCAGCATGGCCAGCGCTTTGTCCCGGTAATCGATGTAGTCCTGGAACGAGTGCCCGCCGATGATGGCGAGCGCCGGAGGTGGATCGAGATCAGGGTCGGCGAGGAGTTGGGCCAGCGCCTGGAACAGGAACACTGTCCCCTTGCGTGGCTCGACACCGCCGACGGAGAGGAAGACGAAGCGGCCCGCGGTGCCTGACTCGCGACGCAGCGCCGCGCGACGGGACGGATCAATCGGCCCGAACCGGGCCGCATCAACGCCGTTGTACACGACCTCGGCGTCGGCTCCGAACTCGTCGCGCAGGCGCCTGCGCCAATCTTCGCTGGGCACGATCAACCGGTCGGGCAGCAGGATCGACTGTCGCTGGCAGTCGATGAGCACCGGCGTGGTGAAGTCGTCGACGTGATGGACGGTGCGCACCACCGTGACCGGCGCGCCGGCGTCACGGACCCGTGCCGCCGCTCGCGCCGATATGCAGTCCTGCGTATGGAAGATGTCGATCTCATCCGCGACGCGGGCGAGACCTTCTTCGAGGGCGTCGATCGAGTCGGCGACGCGTTGTTCGAGCGTGTCTGCTCGGGACGGCGCCGGGATGATCCGATGCGGTGCTCGCACCGCACGGAAGAATCCCTCGTCGGGGTCGCCGAGCGCGATCACCTGCGCCGGCGTCCCGCCCGCCACCAACGCGTCGGCGAGCGACAGCGTGTGCACAACCCCGCCGCGCGGCTTGGTCGAGTACGTGACCAGTGCGACCCTGGCGTTCACAGCGCCGCGCCTACCAGCCCGGCGTCGCCGGTGGCGATGGCTGCGGCAGTCAGCGAGGCGCGCGCCGCCGTCTCCGTGACGATGCAGCCGGCCTCGACCAGCGTGTCGCGCTGCGCGTGCAAGCCCTGCGGATCCTGCTCGGTGCCCAGGACGTAGGCCACGACCTGCGGCCCACCGCCGGTCATGATCTGTGCGCACACCGGAGCGAGTACCGCGGCCGGGTCGGGGTGTGCGCCGTAGCCGAGCACGACGTCGAGGATCACCGTTGCCACCTGCTCGTCGGCGGCGTGTTCGCGCAAGACGTCGATGCGGGCCTCGGCATCGATCATCGGATGCGGGCGGCCTCTCGTGTACTCCTCCTCTCCAAGGTCGAGGCACTGGTGGCTACCAGGCGGTGCGGGCAGCCGCCACGACGGATTGATCGGGGTGTTGGAGTACACCGGCCCCAGCACGTCGCCGAGGATCACCAGGGACTCGTAGCACAACGTCCCGCCGGAG
>DASXRA010000216.1:0-11612 GCA_036506855.1 Jatrophihabitantaceae bacterium | reverse complement strand
GCCGTAAGGGGCGGCCTCGAGCGCAGCGGGCCACGCAGAGTCGTCGAAGTCGGGCTGCTGCCAGCCGGTCGTCGCCGTGTTGGCCGACTTCCAGGAGTTGTCGGTGACGAGGTCGAGCGGGTCACCGACCGACCCCTCGACGTGCAGCTTGCCGATCAGGCCGGCCGGGCTCGTGGCGGTGTTGATCGCCTCGATCGCGATCACGTTGCGGCCGGCATGCAGCGAGGCCGCGACGTCGACGACCATCGCCGTCCGCCAGGAGTCGGTCACCCGCGGCGAGCTCGCCAGCTGCTGCCCGTTGACGTACAACGTGAAGCCGTCATCGGCAGTCAGCACGAAGCTGGCCTTGCTGATCTGGTCGCCGGCCGGCAGGTCGAACGCCCGCCGGAAGTACCGCGTCCCGGCCGGCGCCGAGTTGGCCGGATCGCCCTCGGGGTACCAGATCCAGTTCGCGCCAGTGAGCGATGGGGCGGTCGGCGTCTCGTGCGCGCCGATCCACGTTCCATGAAAATCGCTCGGTGCGAGGAACGCCGTTTCGAACGAAGCCGGATCGCTCCATTGCGAAACCGCGCCGGCAGCGTCCCAGACCCGGACTCGCCAGAAGTAGCGCGTGCGCGAATGCAGTTGCGGTCCCGCATAGGCGACGTCGAAGGACTGCGACGAGCTCACCTTGCCGCTGTCCCACACGTCCGCCGAGCCGCCTGCACTGGTTGACACAGCGATCTGGTACGCCGACTGGCTGACCCCGTGCTCGTCCGCGCTCAGCACCCAGCCGAGCCGCGGCGCGGCGACGTCGATCCCGAGCGGGTTGACCTGATGCTCGGTCGTCAGCCCGCCGACCTGAACGACGCTGACCGCAACGCTGCCGTTAGCTCCTGCGGGCGCAATCCCCGAGACCATCAATGCCAGCAACACGGCCAGAACGCGCAGAGTCATTGCGCCTCCTCTGCGTCGGTACCGCTTCGACCCGTATCGAATTGATACGTTTCACGAGCTTCGCCTGAGACGCTAGACCAACATCCACCGCTCGAGCCAGACCTTGGTCCCAACGTGGCCGAAGTCGGACGCAGGTCGCCGCCGCGCCTCGGTCAGCGACGACGAGCTAGCCGACAGGCCCGACGTCGATGCAGCGCCGGAAGGTGACCTCGAGTCGTGTGGCCCGGCCGCATTCGACTGGTCGGCGCAGCCCGTCCCGCCGTCACCGGTCGCCGAATACGCTGCCTCGGGCGTCGCGCGTCGAGTCGGACTTGTAGTCGGTGTACTGGTACGGGTTGTCGAGCACCTCGTCGTGCGGCAGGTCCGGGTTCATGCCCTGCGTCCATGCGTCCTCGCCGAGGGCCGAGCGCAGATGGTCCACTGTGGACTCGACGGTGCGACGCACCGCGGCGAGGTCGGCGCCGACCAGGCGGTGATCGCGCTTCACGATCCGCCCGTCGACCAGCACCGTGTGCACGTCGCCGCGCTGAGCCTGGAAGGCGACGTGGCCATACGGATTGAGCAGCGGGAAGGAGACCGGCGAGTCGTCGTTCTTGATCAGGACGACATCGGCCTTCTTGCCCGGTTGCAGGCTGCCCAGGTCGTCGCGGCCGAGGGCGTGCGCGCCGCCGCGAGTCGCCCAGTGGACGACGTGCTCGGCTCGCAGGTGCGTGTGCGTCACGGTCTCGCCCTTGACGTGCGCCTCCAGATGCTCGCGCGACCGGTCGGCCCCGAGCGTGGTGCGCATCGCCGAGAACAGGTCGCCGCTCCACCAGACGCTCGTGTCCATGGACAGCGACACCGGAATATCGTGCCGACGCACCTGCCACGTGGGCGGGTAGCCCTGCCCGGCACTCTGCTCGGACTCGGTCGACACCGATATCGAGCCGCCGGTCGCCGCGATCCGGTGATAGGAATCCGTGCTCAATGTGGCCGCGTGCACGTAGACGTTCTGCGGCGTCATGAACCCGTTCTCGTGCATCAGCCGGATGCCCGCGTCGTTGGTGGCGCCCCATACGCCGGCGTGTGTCGTGACGGGCAGCGCGAGTTCGCGGGCCGCCTCGAATGCTGCCTTCTCCGGGAAGGTCGGATCGCCGGTGACGTCGAAGGCGAGCTGGAAACCGAGCATGTCGCCCGCGGGGTGGCGTTCGAAGAACGCGTGGACGGCTGGATCGGTGGTCCACTCCCACGGCGCGGCCTGGATGTTGCCGTAGGCCAGGACGAACCTGCCCGGCACCGCGCGCAGCGCGTCGACCGCCGCGTCGCCGTGCTCGACGGTCTGCAGCCCATGCGACCAGTCGACGGTCGTGGTGACGCCGGCCTCCAGGGCGTCCCACGCCGAGAGCAGGTTGCCTGCGTAGATGTCCTCGGGCCGGAACGCCTTGCCGTGTTCGAGGTAGTACCAGACGAAATACTGGGTCAGCGTCCAGTCGGCGCCGTATCCGCGCATCGCCGTCTGCCACATGTGCCGGTGGGTGTCGATCATGCCGGGCATCACGATGCCCCCACGTGCGTCGATCTCCGTCGTGCCCTGCGGCACGTCGAGTGCCGACCCGACCGCTTCGACCCGGTCGCCGACCACGAGCACGTCGGCGTCGGTGTGGACGGTGTGCCCGTCGTCCATGGTCAGCACCGTGCCGCCACGCAGCACGACCGCGTCGGGACCGGGCATGCTCTCCTCCAGCGCCTCGGGCGATTGTCCGCTCGACAATCCGCTGAGCCGACAGGCATGTCAAGCACTTGACTATGCTGTGTAACCCCACCAAAAGGGAGCGCGCCATGGCCACAGTTGCGGCGGTCGTCGCCTCCACGCACCACCCGTTCTACTACCGGGCGAGCACCTCGACGGGCGCGGACCGTCCCCCGTTCGCCGACGAGTGGGTCGCCAAGATCGAGACGTTCCGCGAGACGCTCGCCCGCGCGCGTCCGGACGTGCTCGTCATGGTCGGCAGCGACCACTTTCATCAACTGTGGCTGGACAACATGCCGCAGTTTCTCGTCGGCAAGGCGCCATTCTTCGACGGCAACTTCTACAACGAGGAGCGGGAATTCGGCCTGCCGCGGATGACGCTGCGCGGCGACGAGGACCTGGCCGCGCACATCCTGCGCAACGGTCTCGACGCCGATTTCGACCTGGCGTTCAGCAACGAGTTGCGGATCGACCACAGCATCACCTGCCCGATCATCACGCTGCGTCCGCAGGCCGATCTGCCGATCGTGCCGATCTACACGAACATCTTCGCGCCGCCGATGCCACAGCCGAAGCGATTCGTGCAGCTGGGCCGGGCGATCCGGACGATGGTCGAGTCGTGGCCGTCGGACAAGCGGGTGGCGATCATCGGAACAGGCCACCTGTCGCTGGAGCTCGGCGGCCCGCGCCAGTTCGGCGAGCACGGACCCGATCCCGAATTCGACCGCAGGGCCGTCGAATGGATCGCCCGCGGTGACGTCGACGGCTGCCTCGCCGAGGTGACTCTCGACAGCCTGCACCTGCCGGGCAATGCCACCCACGGGTTCATGGACTTCATGCTGATGATGGGCGTGGCCGGCGACGGCGCGAAGGCCGATCACGTCGACAGCCTCGACCTGTTCCACACGATGGAGGCCTACTTCACCTGGTACCCGAACGGAGTGCCGGCATGAGTAAGTACCTGCTGGACAAGTTTCTGTACACAGTGGACAGAGACCCCGAGCTGGTCGAGCGCTACCGCGAGGATCCCGTCGGCCTCGTCGAGTGGTGGGAGCAGGAGATGGCCAACACGCTGCTGAACTGCGTCGGCGGTGAGAAGTCGACCTGGCTGTCGTTGACCGACGACGAGCGCCGCGCGCTTCGCGAGCAGGACCACGTAACGCTGTTCGAGATGGGTGCACATCCTTTCCTGACGCTCACACTGTTCATTGCGATCTTCGAGCGCGACCACGGCCCGCTCGAGTACCAGAAGGCGTACGGCCGGGCGATGGCGCACATCTCGCTGCCTTATCCCGACATCGCCACCTAGCCACCCACGCACCGGCGCCAGTCGAGCGGGTAGCCAAGCGCGGTCAGGCGGTCGAGGACCTGCTGCTGGCTGCGATCGAGGTGGAAGTGCCGCGGGCCCCTGCCTTCGACAGGCTGTCAGGCACAGGACGCCACCGGGGCGTCAGGACCGGAAGGAACGATCATGACGAACAACACCCAGACCAAGACCCGCCGCGTCGTCGGCAACATCGTCCTGTCGCTCGACGGCCGCGTGAACGGCACCGGCGGCGACTTCGACATGAGCTGGATCGTCCCGCACGCCATCACCGAAACCGCACGCGACCACATGGTTCGGGTCACCACCCCGGCAACCACCGCCCTGCTCGGACGGAAGAACTACGAGGGATTCGGCGGCTACTGGCCGGCCGTCGCCGACGACGAGAACGCCGCCCCGCAGGACCGCACGTTCTCGGCCTGGCTCAACGCCGTCGACAAGGTCGTCTTCTCCTCCAGCCTCACCGAGTCGCCGTGGGCAAACTCCCGGATCGTCGACGGTGACGTGGCCGAGGAAGTGCGCTGGCTGCGCCAGCAGGACGGCGGCGACATCATCGTGCTGGCCAGCAGCAGCGTCATCCGCGCGCTGCTCGCAGCCGACGAGCTCGACCGGCTCAGCATCACGCTCTGCCCGACGGTCTCCGGTGGCGGGGCCCGCCTGTTCGAGGACGGCCTGCCGGCCACCGACTGGTCACTGACCGACATGGCAACCACGGAGTCCGGCGCGATCTGCCTGATCTACGACCGGGTCCGCACCAGCTGATCTACACCGCGCCGGGAGCGTCGTTCTCGTCGGTCTGCCGACGCGCACGTGCCCGTCGTTTGCCTTCGTGCATCGCCTGGACGCGCGCGACCGGGATCAGCCGGCCCTCTGCAACCAGTTCCGCGCTCAGCTCCTGCGGCTCGGGCATCAGGTCGGACCAGCGATCCTTGCCGGACAACATGCTCGCGGCCGTGTGCAGCGTGAAGTCGCCCGGGCCGACGCCGTCGAGTTCGTCCCAGGCCAGCGGATAGGAAACCGGCACTCCTGGACGCAGCCGCGGGCTGTACGCCGCCACGACCGTGGCACCGCCGGCGCGCGTCGAGTCGAGGAACACCTTTCCCTCGCGGTCCTCGCGAACGAATGCCGTAGTGGCGATCGTCGGATCGAGGCGCTCGGCGCGCGCGGCAATAGCCCGAGTCGCGGCGGCAACCTCTTCGGCCGTCGCGGAAACGACCGGGACGAAGATGTGCAGACCCTTCGCTCCGCTCGTCTTGATCGCGCTCGCCAAGCCGGTATCTGCGAGCGCCTGATGCACCAGCCGGGCGGCTCCGACAGCGAGGTGGAACGCATTCGCATCCGGCGGATCGATATCGAGCACCAGGTGCGTCGGACGATCCCCTTCGCCGACTCGGAACAGCGTCGGGTGGTACTCGACGGCGCGTTGGTTGGCGAACCAGAGCAGCGTTCTGCGGTCGTTGCACAGTGCATAGGAGATCTGGCGCTTCGAGGCCTCCGCCCACACCTGCACGGTCGTCACCCAGTCCGGCGTGTACTTCGGCACGTTCTTCTGCATGAACGGCGCCTGGCCGCGCAGCACGCGCATCACCGACAACGGCCGGTCGCGCAACTGGAGGATCATCCGCTCGCCGACGGCATCGAGGTAATCGACGAGATCCCGTTTGCTCGCCCCGGCGCCGTCGAACAACTCCTGATCGAGGTTCGTGAGCCCAACGCCCTCGCGCGTCTCGTCCGTACTCATCGCGTCTCACCGTAGTGCGGCGTTGCCAGGTCGACCCCGAGATTGCGAGCCGACCTGGCCGCCCGAGCCGGAAGACCTTCCTAACTCGCTACGCCAACTGCCATGTGCAGGTCGCAGATCGGGTAGCGTCCCTGGCCGTGTCTGTGTTCGAGCGGTTGGATGGGCACGAGGAGATCGTGTACTTCAACGACCCTTCGAGCGGACTTCGCGCGATCGTCGCGATCCACTCCACGGCGCTCGGCCCAGCGCTCGGCGGCACCCGGTTCTACCCCTACCCCTCCGAGGACGCCGCGCTGCAGGACGCGCTGCGGCTGTCGCGGGGCATGACCTACAAGGCGGCCGCGGCCGGGTTGGACCTCGGCGGAGGCAAGGCCGTCATCATCGGCGACCCGAAGCGCTCGAAGTCCGAGGAGCTGCTGCGCGCCTACGGCCGGTTCATCGAGTCGCTCGGCGGCCGGTACATCACGGCCGAGGACGTGGGAACCAGCCGCGACGACGTCGACATCGTGCGACGCGAGACGCGGTACGTGACCGGAGTATCGGTGTCCATGGGCGGATCGGGCGACCCGTCGCCGATGACCGCATACGGCGTGTACCTGTCGATGCTGGCCTGCGCCGAGGATGCCTGGCACCAGCACTCGCTGCGGGGCAGGCGGGTGGCCGTTCAGGGCGTGGGCAAGGTGGGCTACGCGCTGGTGAAGCTCCTCGTCGAGGACGGCGGGGCGCACGTGACGGTCTCCGACATCGATGTCGACTCGGTTGCCCGCGCGGTACGGGACTTCGGCGTCGAGACGGCGCCCGCGGACCGGATCCATGCGGTGGAGTGCGACGTCTTCGCCCCGTGTGCCCTGGGCGGGATCATCAACGACAAGACGATCCCCGAACTGCGGTGCGCCGTCGTGGCTGGCTCGGCGAACAACCAGCTCGAACGCCCCGACCACGGCAAGGCCCTGGCAGAGCTGGGCATCCTGTACGCACCCGACTTCGTCGCCAACGCCGGTGGCCTGATCAACGTGGCGGACGAGCTGCAGGGATACCAGCCCGAGCGGGCGAAGGCGTCCGTCGAGAGCGTGTACCGGACGCTCCGCGAGGTCTTCACGATCGCGCGGGCGGACCACATCAGCACGGCCGAAGCCGCCGACCGCTTCGCTGAGTCCCGGATCGACCGGATCGGCCGGTTGCGGCTTTACTGGGTTCCCGGCGGCAAGGGGTGGGCCACGAGCTGGGACCGGTAGGCAGCCGGCCTACGCCGGACGGCGGCTCGACACCAGCCCATCGCGCAGCACGTCGGCCGCCTCGGCTGCGCGGCCGCCAAGCGTGCGCACGGCCGATGGCTCGGGCTGCACGCCGAGCGAGTTGAGGGCCATCGCCAACATCTCGTAGTGCCCGACGAGGAAGCAGAGCTCGATGAGCTCGGTGTCGCGCAACTCGGTTGCTAGCAGTGCCCAGGTGGCGTCGCTGATGACGCGGTCGCCGTGCAGCTCGTCGGCTGCCTCGAGCAGATGGCGCTGGCGTGAGGAAAGCGCGTCGCCCGCGCGCCAGTCCGGGATCGCATCGACGACGGCCTCGATCAGGCCGCGGGATCGGGCAAGCCCGGCATGCTGGACCCACTCGTACCAGCAGCCGCAGTTCCACGCGGTGCGCAGGATCAGCAGCTCGGCGTCGTGCCGCGGCAGGTCGCCACGCAGCAGCAGCACATCGCCGAGCGGCAACCAGCGCCGCAGCAGGCGGCGGTGCCGGGCCAGGGTCGTGAAGACACGGTGCGGCTCGGTGTGCGTGGCTCGCCCGGCCAATGCCGCCACTACGGTGCCGAGCGGCGGCCGTACCGCGGGCGGTATCCGCACCGTGGGGTGCTCGGTCTCCATGGCCTGACCTTCGCATCGATTCCGACATCGCCGACAGAGCCGAAGGTCCGCCGGAGCCGAGAGTCCTTCGACTCTGGCGCCACGGTCGCGTCTCCAGCACGGTTGCTGTAGGGGAAATGAGGCGCAATGGTCAAGCACTGGCTAATGCTGGAGACCTCGCCGGATGCCGTCCGGTCGCCGTACCGTGCACGACTCGCGAGCGTGGGGCGGCGCCTGCCGAGCACCCACCTCACGACCGAGGATCTGATGGCGTCCACGCGCCACCACACGCACATCGACCTTGAGCGGTTGACCGGAATCCACGAACGGCGCGTGTCAGTCGGTGAGGATGACTCGTACACCCTTGCCATCGCCGCCGCGCAGGACTGCCTGAGCCGGTCGGACCAACCTGCGTCATCACTGGACGTGGTGATCAACTGCAGCATCACGAAGTACCGCGACGGCCTGACGCAGTGGCTCGAGCCGACCATGAGCGGCGCCATCGCCGAGGCAATCGGCGCGACCAACGCGATGACGTTCGACCTGTCCAACGCCTGCGCCGGGATGCTGTCGGGCGTCATGGTGCTCAACAACTGGATCCGCCAGGGCACCGTCGAGCGCGGCTTGGTCGTCAGCGGCGAGTACATCTCCCAACTCGGCCGGAACGCCGCGCACCACGTGCGCAACATCTTGAGCCGCGAGCTGGCTTCACTGACCCTGGGTGACGCCGGCGCCGCGATCCTGCTCGAGCGCGCCCCTGAGGGAGTCAAGGGAATCAGCGTCGCCGGCTTCACGACGGTGGCCGATCACAGCCGGCTGTGTCTCGCCTTCGGCGCGGGCGACGAACCGGGCGCGCGGATGTTCACCCAGTCGCGCACGATCCACAAGACGGCGATCGCCGACCTGCCGATACTCCTGCGCGAGGCGCTCGACTCGGTCGGCATCGCCTTCAACGACATCGACCGGGTGATCGTCCACCAGACGTCCGCCCGCGCCATCAAGAAGGGCATGGCCGAGATCACCGAGATCCTCGACGACGCGCCACGCCACGACGCGGTGATCACGGTCGACCACTACGGCAATACCGCGTCGACCACTCACACGGTCGCGCTCATCGACGAGATCGAGGCCGGGCGGATCCGTCCGGGCGAAACCGTTGCGCTGATTGCCCTGGCTTCAGGTCTGGAGCTCGGCGTCATCCTGCTCACTGTCGACGAGGAGTTGCTGACCAGCTATGGGCACAATCATTGATCACGCGACCGTCGCCCATGCCGGGTGGCGCTCCCGGCACAGCGCGCTGCACATAGCCGTGGCGGCCGCGAAGGCATGCCTCGACGAGGCCGGCTGCCCGCCGAACGACCTGGATCTGCTCGTCAACGCCGGGCTCTACCGTGACCGCAACCTCGGCGAACCCGCGCTCGCAGCGCTGATCCAGGAAGACGTCGGCGCCAACCCCGAGGATCCACACCCTGACGCGCACGGGACGTTCTCGTTCGATGTCGCGAATGGCATCTGTGGTCCCCTCACTGCCCTGCAGGTGGCGGACGGCTTCCTCCACTCCGGCTCGATCCACCGTGCACTCGTGGTGGCCAGCGACGCAGATCCCGCCCACCACATGACGCACGATTTCCCGTTCGCCGGTGCCGGTGGCGCGCTGCTCTGTAGCTGGACCGACGACGAATCGGGCTTCGGACCGTTCTGCTGGGCCAACTTCCCGGACGGCGGTGAGTCGTTCCACTCGACGGTGGGCCACCACGACGGGCGGAACCGGCTCGAGATCACGGCCTCGGACCTCATGGACGAGACGTTCGCCGTGGCCGCGGCGAAGGTGGCCTTCGAGTGCCTCGACCGCGCCTCGACGGACCTCGACACCGTCGATCTCATCCTTGCCGCGCCGGCGCGCGCCGGGTTCACTGCCGGCCTGGCGTCTGACCTCGGCGTTCCCGTGGAGCGCATCGCCGTCGCCCGGGACGAGCGCATCCACACCGCCGCCCTCATCGCCGCCTTCCACGAGGCGACTGCCGCCGACCGCCTGCGGTCAGGGAGCACCGTCCTTCTCCTGGCGGCCGGTGCCGGCGTGACCGCCGGAGCCGCTCTCTACCGCGTACCCGGTTAGGAGGTCACTGAATAATGCCGCTCGCCGCGCAGCAGAGCATGCATTGTTCAGTGACCTCCTAAAGGATCTCGGCCAAAGCCGCCAGGGTTTCGCGGCTGGTGTACTGCGGGCGCCATCCGAGCAGGTTCTTGGCGCGGCTGGTGTCCATGACGACCGAGCTGCGCGCGACGTGGATCCACTCTGCGGCAGCGGGCAGCATCGGCAGCCTGGCGACGACTCGCGACGCCGCAACAGCCGCCGCGCGCGGCACCCGGATCGACCGTGTGCCGGTCGCCTCGGCCACTTCGCGCAGCGACAACTCTCCGTCTCCGGCCAAGTTGTAGGCACCAGGTCCGCCGGCGCCCGCCACGGCCAGCGCGATGGCGGCGGCAACGTCGTCATGGTGGACGAGCTGCATCGCTACACCGGGGTCGGGCATCAACGGAAGCATGCCCTCGATCAGGCCGGCCACCGGCCGCAGGACGGCAGGTAGCCGTTGGCGGAACTGGCGCCACGGCATCGAGTCGGCCAGTGCCGTCGCCTTGGGCCCGGCGACGATGCACGGGCGCAGTACGTACACCTCCAGCCCCGACCCTTCGGTTGTCGTCCGCAGCAGCGCCTCGCACTCCGCTTTCTGCTCGGAGTAGTAGTGCTCCTTCGAACCCCGCGTCGGCACGTCCTCGGTCAACGGGACGGGGTTGTCCGAGTAGTACCCGTACGCCGCCACCGACGATGTGTAGACGAGCCGCAACGGGCGCTGCGCCGCTGCGGTCGCCTCGAACACGTTGCGGCTGCCTTGCAGGTTGACCCGGCGGCTCTGCGCACGCGAACCCATGATCAGGTACGCGAGGTGCACCACGACGTCGGCGTCGGCGACCAGCGCGTCGACCGATGCGCGATCGAGGACGTCGCCTTGGTGGTACTCGGTCTTCGTCCATCCCCGCGACGCCAGATCGAGCGGGCGGCGCGCCATCCCGACGATCCGGGTGACCGCGAAGTCGCGCTCCAGCGCGTCGACCGCGGAGATTCCGATCTCACCGGTCGGCCCGGTAACGGCGACGGTCAGCCCGATGACGAACCTCCTGGGACGCGCGATGCGCCACAACTCTCGTGCATCCGACCCCAGGGCGTCCATCCGCGGTTCCATCGAGGATGGGACGGTGCCGACCACGGCAGGGATCGGTCCGTTATGGACGAGTGTGCGTGTCTTCGCGACTGTCACTCTGTCAGTCGCTCCCCCAGTCCCTCGTGGAACGATTGGGGCGACTGGAGGTGACTGCAGATGGCAGCAACCGTGGACCACGGACCGGAGTGGTCCGGCGACGACGTTTCGACCGAGGAGCTGGCGCGACGCAAGGGCGTGCGGCCGATCGCATCGGTCGACGAGCTGGCAGAGCCAGACACCTTCGAGTCGGACGCCGAGCTAGACGAGTTCATCGCGGACTTGTACGCCTCTCGGCGGGCTGACCTGGGGTGAGCTTCGTAGTTCTCGACACAGACGTCGCGTCGCGCAGTCTGAAGCACGAGCTTGCCGATCCGATCGCTGCGCGGCTCGCCGGCGCCTCGATCGCCATCACATTCGTGACGCTGGGCGAGCTGACCAAGTGGGCGCTCGTTCGAAGCTGGGGACCGCGACGGCTCGCCGCGCTGGACCGTTTCCTGTCGCGAGTGGTGGTGCTGCCGTACAGCGAGAGGGTTGCCCGGCGTTGGGGTGAGTTGCAGGCGCACGCTCAGCTTCGCGGCAGACCACGCCCAGTGAACGACACATGGATCGCGGCCTGCTGTCTCGTTCGCGCACTTCCGTTGGCGTCGTTGAACGTCAAGGACTTCGCAGACTTCGCGGAGCACGAGGGACTCCAGCTCATCGGCTGACGGGCGTTGTCTCGCCGCGGAGGCCCCGGGCGACAGAGGTCGGAAGGCCCTGGTGCGACGGCCCGGCGAGG